>CABSNA010000078.1 GCA_902478865.1 uncultured Collinsella sp. | reverse complement strand
ACGACTGCTCGGGCGAGCGTACGGCGGCCATGATGATCGACCCGGAGGCTCCCGATATCCTGCGCGCCATCGCCGACCGATACCTGGACATCAACTGCTCGGTCATGACGCCCAACGACGGTCGCATGGAAAATACACTGGCCATGTGCGAGAAGTATCACGTCGATGGCGTGGTCGAAAACGTGCTCCAGGCCTGCCACACCTTTAATGTGGAGAGTGCGCGCATGCAGGAGGCCGTCGAGGGTGCGGGTATTCCGTACATGAAGATCGAGACCGACTACAGCAATGGCGACATGGGCCAGATCGAGACGCGCATCGCCGCCTTCATCGAAACCCTCTAGCTTCCTCGGGCACCGGATCTTGCTCCTCAAACCGTCGCTTGCGTACCCAAAGTACGCTGCGCTCCTCTTTCGGGGCAATCTCCGGCACCTGAGAAACCTAGAGCTAAGGCGCCTGAACGCGCCGCTACCTTTGATGTTTAGATTGGGAGAGAGCCATGATAGGGATCGGGATCGATATCGGGTCTACGGCGGCTAAGGCCGCTGTGGTCGACGGGGAGGGTTCGGTGGCGTGGACGTGCGTGCAGCCAACCGGGTTCTCCTCGGTCGATGCTTCCGAACGGCTGCGCGAGGCGCTGGCAGCGGCCGGCTACGACGTGACGGCCGACGATGCTCGCGTTATCGCGACCGGCTACGGCCGTGTCGCCGTGCCCTATGCGCACAAGGTCGTGACCGAGATCACCTGCCATGGCACCGGTGCCGTGCGCCTGTTTGGCGACCACGGCACCGTGATCGACGTGGGCGGTCAGGACACCAAGGTCATTCAGCTTAAAAGCGGCCGCGTGGCCAAGTTTGCCATGAACGACAAGTGCGCCGCCGGCACGGGGCGCTTTTTGGAGATCATGGCCGACCGTCTGGGTATTTCCCAGCAGCAGATGGCCGATCTGGCGCGTTCCGGCGAGCCCACCAAGATCAGCAGCATGTGCACGGTGTTTGCCGAAAGCGAGGTCATCAGCCTGATCGGTCGCGGTGAGCCGCGCGAGAACATTGCGCGTGGCGTGATCGACAGCGTGGTCTCGCGCGTGGCGACCATGGCCGGGCAGGCCGCGGGCGCCCCGTACTACCTGACCGGTGGCCTGTGCGAGAACGCCTTCGTGGTGGAGCGGTTGGGCGAGCTACTGGGGTCGCCGGTGACCACCTCGCCCCAGGCTCGCTTTGCCGGAGCGATCGGCGCAGCTGTCCGCGCCGCCGCCTTGGCCTAGGGGTGTACCGCGACATGCGCATCCTCAATATCTCGGCACAAAAACCAGATAGCACCGGCAGTGGCACCTACCTTGCCGCGCTTGTGCGCGAGCAGATCGAGACGGGGCATCGCGCCGCCGTGCTTTGCGGTGCGGCGCCGGGTGATACCCAGGGCGAGCTGGACCGGCGTGCTGCCGTGTTTGCCGTACCGTTCGAGTCGCCCGAGCTGCCGTTTCCCATCTGCGGTATGTCCGATGTCATGCCCTATCCCTCTACGCGCTATCGTGACCTGACGCCTTCGATGCTCAAGGCATTTGAGCGGGCATTTGCTGCTGCAATCGATCGGGCGGTGGCTGAGTTTCGGCCCGATCTGGTGATCTGCCATCACCTGTATCTGGTGACCGCATTGGCGCGCGAGTGCGTCCGGGGTGTGCCGGTTGTTGCCGTGTGCCATTCGACCGACCTGCGCCAGCTGCGTTCGCATGCGCTCGAGCGCGATCGCATCGTACGTGCGGTTCGTCGGCTCGATGCCGTCTTTGCGCTCCATGCTGAGCAGGCTGAACAGATTGGCCTGGTGTGCGGCGTCGATGCCGATCGCATCCACGTGATTGGGACGGGCTACGACCATCGCGTCTTCTGCCGCGACGCAAACGTGGCGAGGCAGCCGAGATCGCTTGTGTACGTGGGCAAGATTTGCTTTAAAAAGGCGTCGAGTCGCTGGTTCGAGCCGTGTCATTGCCGATTGACGATGGCGTCCGCCCATCTGGCTTGGTACTTGTTGGCGGCCGCGGGGACGATGCCGAGTATGCGCGTATCGAGCGCTTGACCGCGGCCTCGGATGTGCCGGTGACGCTGGCGGGCCGCCTGGATAGCGATGGGCTCGTGCGTGCCTACCGCAGTTCCGACGTCTTTGTGCTGCCTTCGTTTTACGAGGGTCTGCCGCTCGTGACGATCGAGGCCCTCGCGTGCGGCTGCAAAGTTGTGGCGACCGATTTGCCCGGCGTTCGTCCCTGGATGGAGGCGATGCTTCCCGGCGCTCCCGTGACGTGGGTGGCGTCGCCGCGTATGACGGATGTCGACACGCCCGTGGCGGCCGACCTTCCGTTGTTTGAGCGCGCACTGGCAGATGCTATCGTGCAGGCGCTTGCGGCTCCGCCTTCGACGTTCGAGCCGTCGGCGGTCTCTTGGGAAGCGTGCCTGGGGCGTATACTTAAAGTCGTTGATTTGTTGGAAGGGGGTTCGTATGGCTGACGATCAGATTAAGCTCACGTCTATGACTGCCGCGAGCGGTTGAGCCGCTAAGCTGGCTCCCGGAGCCCTCGCCCAGGTCCTGGGCGACTTGCCCAATGTGCATAACGACAATCTGCTCGTGGGGTTCGATACCTCCGACGATGCGAGCGTCTTCCGCGTAGGGGAGAACCTGGGGCTCGTGCAGTCCATCGACTTCTTCCCACCGATGGTCGACGACCCGTTTCTGTTTGGCCAGATTGCCGCGGCAAACTCACTGTCCGACATCTACGCCATGGGCGGGCGGCCGAGCCATGCCATGAACCTGCTGTGCATTCCCAGTTGCTTGGGCGTTGAGGTCGCCGGCGAAATTCTGGCGGGCGGCGCCGACAAGTGCGTCGAGGCCGGCTGCTCCATTGCGGGCGGCCACACCATCAACGACGACGAGCCCAAGTACGGCCTGTCCGTGAGCGGGTTTGTCGCGCTTGACCGTATGCTCGCCAACAGCGGCGCGCGCGTGGGCGATGCGTTGCTGCTGACCAAGGCGGTTGGCTCGGGCATCATCACCACGGCCATTAAGGGCGAGCTCATCGAGCAGGACGAGGCCGCAGCCATGTTTGACTCGATGCGAACCCTCAACGAGGCACCGATTCGTCTGGCCGAGGGACTTGAGCTTCACGGCTGCACCGACATTACGGGCTTTGGTCTGATCGGGCACGCGTGCGAGATGGCCGAGGGCTCGGGCGTGCAGGTTGAGCTTGCATCGGGGGCGGTGCCGCTCTTTGACCAGGTGCTCGACATGGCGCGTCTGGGCATTATCCCCGCGGGCTCCTACCGCAACCAGGACTTCTTTGGCCCGCGCGTGGCGGCCGACGAGGACCTGGAGCCGGGCATGCTGGATGCGCTGTACGATCCGCAGACCTCGGGCGGTTTGCTTATTGCGGCGCCCGCGGCGGATGTGGATGAGCTTGCGCGTCGTCTGCATGCCGAGGGGCGCGTTGCCGCCGTCGTCGGTCGCGTTTGCGAGGCGGAGCCGGGCGGTCCTGCCGTCCGCGTTGTCCGTTAACGGTTTGTTTATTCAACTATCTATCGTTCTTGATTGATTCATTCGAAAGGAATTTACTATGTCTACCAAAATTGAAGTCAATGCCATGGGCGATGCCTGCCCGCTGCCCGTCGTCAAGACGCTTAAGGCACTCAAACAGCTTGACGGCGAGGGCGCCGTGGTGACCTCGGTCGACAACGAGACCGCCGTCAAGAACATCTCCAAGATGGCGCAGGAGAAGGGCTGCACGGCCTCGGTCGAGAAGATCTCGGACGCCGAGTGGCACGTGACCGTCGCGACTTCTGGCGCCGTTGCCGTGGCCGATCCCGAGCAGGATGGCGCTGCCTTCTGTGGTGCCAGCGCCAGCAAGGGCAAACTCGTCATTTCCGTCTACACCGATTGTATGGGCCGTGGCGACGACGAGCTGGGCCACAAGCTCATGAAGGCCTTCATCTTTGCCGTGACGCAGCAGGAGGAGCTGCCCGCGACCATGCTGTTCTACAACGGCGGCGCCAAGCTCACCGTCGAGGGCTCTCCGGTGCTCGATGATCTGAAGGGCCTGGCCGAGCAGGGTGTCGAGATTCTCACCTGCGGTACCTGCCTCGACCACTATGGCATTAAAGACCAGCTTGCGGTGGGCGAGGTCACCAACATGTACGTGATCGTGGAGAAGATGGAGCAGGCCGTGCGCGTCGTGCGCCCGTAGCATATTGGTTGGAGTTGTCATGAGGGAGAAGCGCCCGGCGCTTGTCATCACGTTTCCCACCACGGCGGCCGCCATGGGCTGCGAGTCCCTATGCATCGAGCGCGGCCTTCCTGGGCGAACGATTCCCGTGCCCGGGGAGGTCGCTGCCGGCTGCGGTCTGGCGTGGAAGGCGTTGCCTGCCGATGAGGAGCTGCTGCGCGGCGAACTCGCCGCGGCGGGCGTTCCCACCGAGGGCTATACCGTGATCGATATGTGGGAGGTCGTGCGATGATCTATCTGGATAACGCGGCGACGACCATGCACAAGCCGCAGGCGGTCATCGATGCCGTGACGCAGGCGATGTGCTCGCTCGGCAATGCCGGGCGCGGTGCCACGTCGGGTGCGCTTGACGCCGCGCGTACCATCCACGGCTGCCGCGCCAAGCTTGCGCGCCTTTTTGGTTGCCCGAGGGCGGACCATGTGTGTTTTACGCCCAACTCCACCGCGGCGCTCAACACCGCTATCAATGGCGTGGTGCGCCCCGGCGACCGCGTGGTCACGACGGTGCTTGAGCACAACTCCGTGCTGCGTCCGCTCAATCGCTTGGCGACGGAGCAGGGTGTGACGGTTGAGCATGCGGGCTGCGACGCGAACGGCGCGCTCGACTACGACGAGCTCGAGCGGTTGGTCACGCCCGGTACGCGTGCCGTGGTGGTGACGCACGCTTCCAATGTGACCGGCAACGCGGTCGACGTTTCGCGTGTGGCTGCCATCGCCCATGCGGCCGGTGCGCTGGTGATCGTCGATGCCTCTCAGTCTGCCGGTACGGCGCATATCGATATGCAAACCATGGGGCTCGACATTGTGTGCTTTACCGGCCACAAGGGGTTCATGGGTCCGCAGGGGACCGGCGGCCTGGCCGTGGCGGAGGGCGTCGATGTGGCTCCGTGGGCCATGGGCGGCACGGGCGTGCACAGCTTCGATGCTCTGCAGCCGCTTGGGTGGCCCACGCGCCTTGAGGCGGGCACGCTCAACGGCCACGGCATCGCGGGACTTTCCGCAGGTCTCGACTTTATCGAGGCGCAAGGCGGAGTCGAGGCGATCGCGGCGCATGAGCGAGCACTGGCGGATCGCTTTCTCGCTGGCGTGCGCGAAATCCCGGAGATCAAGCTCTACGGCGCCTTTGACCAGCCGTCGCGCTCGGCGATCGTCTCACTCAACGTGGGTGATATCGACTCTGCTGAGATCTCGGACGCGCTCATGCAAGGGTGGGGGATTGCGACGCGCCCCGGCGCCCATTGCGCTCCGCTCATGCACCGCGCACTCGAGACCGAGCGCCAGGGTATCGTTCGCTTCTCGTTTGGGTATTTCAACACGGACGAGGAAGTCGATACCGCGATTGACGCTTTGCGCGATTTAGCCTGCTAGAGCGTATATACTTGCGGGACGGGTGTTTTTGCCCGTCCCGTTTTTGTTTCGACCCGAAAGGTGTGCATATGGCCTCATCCGCTCCGCGCGGTTTGCGCTCCGACCATGTCGTTACCGTCGGCATTGCGCTGTTCTCGATGCTCTTTGGCGCCGGCAACCTCATTATTCCGCCGCTGCTGGCACTGCAGGCAGGTTCTGCCACGCCGGTCGCCATGCTCGGCTTTCTGATTGCCGCCATCGGCCTGCCCGTCATGGGTTTTATCGCCGTGGCACTTGCCGGAACGGCGCGCGAGCTTGCCGGCCGCGTGCACCCCAAGTTTGGTGAGTTCTTTGTCGCGGCGGTGTATCTGGCCATCGGCCCGTGCCTGGCCATTCCGCGCACGAGCTCCACGGCCTTCGAGATGCTGGTGCCGCTGCTGCCCGAGGGTGTTTCACTCGGCACGGCGCGCCTGGTGTTTGCCGTTGGCTTCTTTGTCGTCGCGTTTGCGCTCACGCTGCGTCCGGGCGTCATCACGCGCGTGCTCGGTCGCATTACGGGCCCCGCGCTCATTGCGCTCATCGTGCTGGTCGTGGGTGCCGCCGTGATCTCGCCGCTGGGACCGGCTGCCGCGCCTCAGGCTCCCTACGATGCCGGTGCTGCTGTGCAGGGCTTTCTGACCGGCTACCAGACCATGGACCTGCTCGCGTCGCTCGCCTTTGGAATTATCATCGCCGAGACCATCCACGAGCTGGGCGTTACCGATGACAAGCGCGTGGCCTTCGAGATTTCGCGCTCCGGCGTGATCGCCGGCGCGCTCATGGCCATCATCTACTGCGGCCTGGCGCTTGCCGGCACGCAGCTCAGCACCGTGATGCCCGATGCCACCAATGGCGCCGCCATCCTTGCCCGCTCTGCCTCCTGTCTCTTATACACATCTGACGCTGCCGACGATCTTACGCGTGTAG
>CABSNA010000077.1 GCA_902478865.1 uncultured Collinsella sp. | reverse complement strand
CAAGACCTCGGGCGTGGCGCGTGTGACGATCACCGTTCCCAAGAAGGAGACGTCTGATTCCGAGAATGGTGAAAGTTCTGATGGTACCGACACCACCGATGGTACCGATACCACCGACGGTACCGATGCCCAGTCCACGGATGGCGCCGATACCGCAACTGACGGTCAGACACCCACCGATTCTACCGACAATTCGTACGATAGCTACTAGGCCGCTCGTACGCGAAAGGAAACATCATGGCTAAAGATTCCAGCTTCGACGTCGTGTCCGAGGTCAACATGCAAGAGGTCGACAACGCCTTCCAGCAAACCACGCGCGAGATTTCCCAGCGCTATGACCTGAAGGATTCCGGCGCCACGATCGAGCTTTCGAAGGGCGACAAGCTCTTTACGATCAACGCCCCGGCCGACTTTGTCTCCAAGCAGATTATCGACGTGCTGAGCTCCAAGCTCATCAAGCGCGGCATCGACCTCAAGGCTGTCTCGTGGGATGCTCCGCAGGCGGCAACGGGCGGCACCGTGCGCGTGCTCGGCCATATCGTCGAGGGTATCGACCAGGCGACCGCCAAGAAGATCAACAAGGACATCAAGGACCAAAAGCTCAAGGTCAAGGTGACTATCGAGGCCGACAAGCTGCGTGTTTCCGCTGCTTCGAAGGACGCGTTGCAGACCGTGATCCAGTTCCTGCGCGACCAGGACTACGGCCAGCCGCTGCAGTTCACCAACTACCGCTAATATCAATCGAAAGGACTGCTCTCCAACATGGATACACCGTTGGGCTCCGTGCTCTACATCACCCTCGGGTGCGCTAAGAACGAGGTTGACACCGACCGCATGCGTTCTCTTTTGACCGCCGCGGGCTACGAGGAGGCATTCGACCCACAGGATGCCGATATCGCCATCGTCAATACATGCTCGTTCCTCGCCTCCGCAACGTCCGAGAGCATCGAGACCACGCTCGAGCTCGCCAACGAGGTTCAGGACGGCGTTCGTTCTTGTCCCATCGTCATGTGCGGCTGTGTGCCGTCGCGCTATGGCGACGACCTGCCTGACGAGCTGCCCGAGGTCGCTGCCTTTGTGAAGGCCGACGAGGAGGACGGCATCGTGGCGGTCATCGATGGCGTGCTGGGTGTCGAGCGTGAGATCGCTGCCTATATTCCGCAAGTCAAGCGCACTGTCGAGGGCGCTGTTGCTTACGTCAAGATTTCCGATGGCTGCAACCGCTTCTGCAGCTTCTGCATGATCCCCTATATTCGCGGTCGCTATCATTCGCGCAATGCCGAGAGCATTATCTCCGAGGTACGCGACCTGGTTGCCGGCGGTGTGCGCGAGATCGTGCTGATCGGCCAGGACACGGGTATTTGGGGCACCGACTTTGCCGACGAAGACGCCACCGATGGCTCGCCGCGCAATCTGGCGCAGCTGCTGCATGCCGTCGCCGAGGCCGTGCGCCCGCAGAACGTCTGGGTCCGTGTTCTCTACCTGCAGCCCGAGGGCATGACCGACGAGCTTATCGAGACGATTCGCGATACCCCCGAGGTGCTACCCTATATCGATATCCCCGTGCAGCACTGCGACGCACGCATCCTTAAGGCCATGCGTCGCTCCGGTTCGCGCCAGGAGCTCGAGGACCTGTTTCGCGATCTGCGTGAGCGTATCCCCGGCATCGTGATCCGTTCCACGGCCATGGTCGGCTTCCCGACCGAGACCGACGACGAGTTCCGCGACCTTATCGACTTTATGGACACCGTCTGCTTTGACTACACGAGTGTCTTTGCCTACTCGCAGGAGGAGGGCAGCCTGGCCGCTAAGATGGAAGGTCAGGTCGATGAGGAGGTCAAGCTCGAGCGCGCCCAGGAGGCCATGGACCTGGCCGAGTCGCTCGGTTTTGCCGCCACCGCCGCACATGTGGGCGAGCGCGCCCAGGTGATTGTCGACGGCATCGAGGAGACCGAGGACGGCGCCGAGCTGATCGGCCATGCTTGGTTCCAGGCGCCCGATTCCGATGGCGCGGTGCACTTGGACGCCAGCGAGGCGTCCGTGGGCGATATTCTGACGGTCGAGTTTACCGATAGCTTCTGCTATGAGCTTATCGGCCATGTTGTGGAGTAGGAGAGCATCGTGGCAAACGAGAGCAATAAGGAACTGACGAGTGTTTGGACGCCCGCCAACATCGTGACGTGCGTTCGCATCGTCTTTATCCCGGTGTTCATGATCGTGTCGGCGCTTTCTCACACGAGTGTTGCCGGTACAGATTGGAGCACCTTCGACGGCCCGCTCGCCGCCGCTGCCTTCATTCTGTATGTGATCCTGTCGTGCACCGATAAGGTCGACGGCTACCTGGCGCGCTCGCGCAACGAGATTACCGATTTCGGTAAGTTCTTGGACCCCATCGCCGACAAGCTGCTCGTGTTCTCGGCCTTGCTGCTGTTCTTGGACTTTGGCACCGTGACGGTTTGGTCCGTGTTCATCATCTTGTTCCGCGAGCTGTTGGTAAGCGCCCTGCGCATGGTTGCGAGTGCCGCCGGCGTGGTCGTTGCCGCCGATAAGCTTGGCAAGTACAAGACGGCGACCACGATGGTCTCCATCTGCGGTTACCTGTGCGTCTTTGCGATGGCCGGCTTGCACCTTGGCCCGCTGGCGCTGACGCTCGGCATCTACTCGGTGTCGCGCTTCCTGTACGCCGTTGCCGTTGTCCTGACCGTTATCTCGGGCGCCCAATACTTCTGGAACTGCCGCAAGATCGTCTTTTCGATCTAGGTCCTGGTGGGTATGACGGACTCTTTTGATCAGATTTCCGCACATAACGAGGAGCTGGCGCGTCATATTGTCGAGCGCGCGAGCGCTCGGGGCGTGACGGTTTCGACGGCTGAGTCGCTGACAGCAGGTATGATCGCCTCGACGATTGCCGATATCCCGGGCGCCTCGGTGGTGCTGCGTGGCGGTGCGGTGACCTACTGCGATGAGATCAAGCATCGCGTTTTGGGTGTTGATCAGGAGACGCTCGACCGCTATACCGCGGTGTCGCATCAGACCGCGCGCGAGATGGCGGTGGGTTCGCTGGAGCTGTACCAGTGCGATATTGCAGTGAGCGCAACGGGTTATGCCGGCCCCGGCGGCGGCACTGAGGACGATCCGGCTGGCACTTTCTATATTGGCTGGGCGTATCGCGCGGCTGATGGGGAAGTGCCGGTCGTGGACTCTGTGCGCTGCCACTATGAGGGCGACCGTTCGTGTGTTCGTGCCCATGCGGTCGCGGAGGCATTGGGACGCATTGCCCTTGTGCTCAACTCTATGGAATAGACGTGTTTTAAGGGGCCTTAGGGCCCCTTAATTGTGGAGATAGGGACCCCTGACGAATTTAGCGTTTGCGCTGGTTATAGGTGTATTCTTGCCTTCCTTGTTCTTATTCGGCCCTTTGTGGTCAAGCATTTGGTCAGTGTTTGGTCGGCGTTTGGTTGGGTTTTGGAAAGACTGCCTGCATATGATTGGCCTGAACGGTTGACCACGAACAGCCGTTCGTTTATTATCGATGCAGGTTGTTAAGAGGAGGGCTATTCATGGCCAAGAATTCAGGTCCCGTACGTACCGTTCATGCTCGCACGACGGGTAAAGAGCGCGATGAGATGATCGCCACCACCAAGGCCGAGATCGAGAAGAAGTTCGGTCAAGGCTCCATCATGAGGTATGGTGACGGCGGCCCCGAGCTTGAGGTTGAGGCCATCCCCACGGGCGCTCTTGCACTCGATGCCGCTCTGGGTATCGGCGGTGTGCCGCGCGGCCGTATCGTCGAGATTTACGGTCCTGAGTCCTCCGGTAAGACGACGCTTTCGCTCGAGATCCTGGCCGAAGCCCAGGCAATGGGTGGCGTGGTGGCATTTATCGATGCCGAGCACGCGCTCGATCCCACGTATGCCGCGCGCATTGGCGTGGATATCGACGAGGTACTGATTTCCCAGCCTGATACGGGTGAGCAGGCGCTCGAGATCGTTGACATGCTCGTGCGTTCCGGCGCCATCGATGCCATCGTCGTCGACTCCGTCGCCGCGCTGACCCCGCGTGCCGAGATCGAGGGAGAGATCGGCGACACTACGGTCGGTCTTCAGGCTCGCCTGATGAGCCAGGCGCTCCGCAAGCTCGCCGGCTCGCTGTCCAAGTCCAACACGACGTGCATCTTCATTAACCAGCTGCGTGAGAAGATCGGTGTCATGTTCGGCAACCCCGAGACCACGA
The DNA here is from genome assembly GCA_902478865.1 of uncultured Collinsella sp. GTDB lineage: Bacteria > Actinomycetota > Coriobacteriia > Coriobacteriales > Coriobacteriaceae > Collinsella. Next base: position 2,360 of record CABSNA010000077.1, on the reverse strand, counting down.
CGGGCGGCCGCGCCCTTAAGTTCTTCTCTTCGGTACGTATCGACATTCGCCGCATCGACAGCATTAAGCTTAAGGACGAGGTTATCGGTAACCGCGTGCGCGCCAAGGTCGTTAAGAACAAGGTGGCAGCTCCGTTCCGTTCTGCTGAGTTCGACATCATGTACGGTACGGGTATCTCTAAGGAGGGCTCGATTCTGGACATGGCTGTCGAGTGCGGTATCTGCAAGAAGATGGGCTCCTGGTTTGCCTATGGCGAGGACAAGCTCGGCAACGGTCGCGAGGCCGCCAAGGCGTTCCTGCGCGAACACCCCGATTGCGCCGACGAGATTGAGCATAAGGTCCGCCTTGCCTGCGGGCTTGAGTTTGATGACGATGCTCCGTCCGAGGTCGAGCTGACCGATCAGCCTGCGCCTGAGGAGTTTGACGAGCTTTACGCCATCGATGGTTCCGCCATGCTCGATGATGACGACGAGTAGCGGTTACGCTCATGTCGTATACGGTGACCGAGGCCACGGTCGTCTTTCCCGATAAGAAGGCGGCCTCCTCGTTCTCGAGTGGGTATGCGTCCAAAAAGCCTTGCGCACATATCGATTGTGAGCTTGAGGGCGGTTTTGAGCGGTCCATTTGGATCCCCGTGCGGGTCGCGCGGCTGTATGTCAAAAACCGTCCCGATCTTCCCTGTGATTGGGATAACTATCGTGATGCGGTGCAGCTCATCGAGCGTAAATGTGCGCTTACCATGGTGACCGAGATGTTATCGCGCCGCGACCATGCGACGGGTGAGGTCCGTGACAAGCTGGCTCGCTACGGCTTTCACCAGCCTGCGATCGATTTCGCCGTCGAGCGCGCCACCGAGTATCGTTTTTTAGACGAGAGCCGCTTTTGCTCGTACTTTATCGAGGAGCGCAAGCGGCGCGGTTGGGGACAGCGCAAAATCGAGACCGAGCTCAAGCGCCGTCATGTCGTGCTCGATGACATTCCCGGTTATCCCGAGGATTATTTTGCCGTCGAAGACGATTTGGCGCGTGCGTCAGCCCTGCTCGCCAAGCGGCGTGTTCCAGAGACGCGCGGATTCGAAAAACTGGTTCGGTTTTTGATGGGCAAGGGCTTCTCGTATCACATCGCCGCCGATGCCGTTAAGGCACGTCTCGATGCCGAACGTGAGGAATGTGCGGTTTAGGCGTATGCGTTTTGTGGCCCTGCCGTTCACCGCGTTTTAGCCGCCGTGCTGGGGCCATTTATTTGACAGTTGTTGTGGTTCAACGTACGATAAACACTGTCATTTGCTTTGTGATATGTGCTCATCTGTGATGAGTTTGTTTATATGTTTATCTGTATCCGACCCGCATAAGCTGCGCCCATATTACTCAAATGTCGCGAGCCGTTCGTAAGGACGGTTCGCTTTGTTGTGTAACGAATCCATAAAAAGGAGTGAGCATGCCTATCATCGCAGCGCTCGTTGGCATCGTTTTGGGTGCCATCGCCGCCATTGCCTACATGCGCACCGCCAAGCAGGGTAGTCTTCACGAGGCCGACGAAAAAATCCAGTCGGCACACGCACAGGCTGAGTCCCTGATCGGTGATGCTAAGCGTCAGGCCGAGACCCTCAAAAAAGAGGCTCTGCTCGAGGCTAAAGAGGAGATCATCAAGAACAAGCAGGCCGCCGAGGCCGAGGACAAGCAGCGTAAGAACGAGATTCGTACGCTCGAGAACCGCGTGATGCAGCGCGAGGAATCTCTCGATCGCCGCAACGACGCTCTCGACAAGCGCGAGCATCAGCTGTCCAGCCAGGCCGGTCAGGTCGAGAAGCGCTCCCGTGAGCTCGAGGAGCTCTGCGCAAAGCAGACCTCCGAGCTCGAGCGTATCGCCGACCTTACCCGCGAGGACGCGCACAAGGAGCTCCTTGATAAGGTTCGCGGCGAGGTCACCCACGAGGCCGCCACGATCATTCGCGAGTCCGAGCAGCAGGTTCGCGCCGAGTGCCACAAGACCGCCCAGGAGATTCTGTCTCTGGCGATTCAGCGCTGCGCTGCCGATCACACTGCCGAGGTCACCGTTACCTCCGTGCACATTCCCTCTGATGACCTCAAAGGCCGTATCATCGGTCGCGAGGGTCGCAACATCCGGACCTTCGAGCAGGTTTCCGGCGTCAACCTCGTGATCGACGACACGCCCGAGACCGTCGTTCTTTCGAGCTTCGACCCGGTCCGTCGTGAGACCGCCCGTGTCGCCCTCGAGAACCTCATCGCCGACGGCCGCATTCACCCTGCCCGTATCGAGGAGATGTATCACAAGGCCGCCGACCTTGTTCAGCCTGTCTCTTATACACATCTGACGCTGCCGACGATCTTACGCGTGTA
>CABSNA010000076.1 GCA_902478865.1 uncultured Collinsella sp. | reverse complement strand
TCGCAGATGCGACGGCGGTAGACGATGCTTACCTTTTCGGCACCGCAGCGCACGGCAGAGCGTGCCACGTCCATGGCAACGTTGCCGCCGCCGATGACGCACACGCGCTGGCCGCTTAGGTCGGGCAGCTCGTCATCACCGATGGCACGCAGCAACTTGACGGCCGACTCAACGCCGGGCGCCTCTTCGCCCGGAAGGCCGAGCTTCTTGTCGCTGTGGGCACCGATGGCTAGGTAGACGGCATCGAACTCGTCGCGTAGACGGGCGAGCTCCTCGCCGTTCACGGAGTGGTCGAGTTCCACATCGATGCCGGCGCTCATGATCCAGTCGATCTCGGCCTGCAGGCGCTCGCGTGGCAGACGATAGCTGGGGATTCCGTAGCGCAGCATGCCACCCAGGTGGTGGCGCTGCTCAAAAATGGTCACCTTGTGGCCCATCACGGCCAGGTAGTAGGCGCAAGAAAGACCGGCCGGGCCGCCGCCGATCACGGCGACGCGCTTACCAGTGTTGTCCACTACATGTGGCTTGTGGTCGTTGAGGTCGCTATGCTCAACGGCAAACCGCTTGAGGGCAAGGATGTTCATGGGGTCGTCGACCATGCCACGGCGACAGTGCATCTCGCAGGGATGCTCGCACACCAGGCCGCAGACGAGCGGAAGCGGATTGTTCTTGCGGATGACCTTGACGGCATCGGCATAGCGGCCGGCCTCAACGAGCGAAATGTACCCGGGAATGTCGACGTGCGCCGGGCAGCCTGAGACGCACGGGACACGGGCCTCGCGGTCAAAGCCGCAGGAGTGCTCACGGATGTGGTGCTCAAAGTCGTCGCGGAAGCCGCGAATGGCCGTGAGCGCCATGGCGCCGGCCTCGTAGCCGATGGCGCAGTCGCTCGAAAGGTAGATGGTGCGGGCCGTGCGCTCAATAAGGTTGAGCGTGGACTCATCGGCGCGCCCTTCGAGCACATCGGCGAGCAGGTCGCTCAGCGCGCTCAGGCCCACGCGGCAGGGCGTGCACTTGCCGCAGCTCTGGGTGGAGCACAGGTTGACGAGCGCTGCCGTAAACTCAACGGGACACGGAGCGAGCGAACTCACCGCCAGACGACGTCCGAGCGCATCGTGCAGGTCGTCCATGACGGCCTGAGCGTGGCTGCGTTCCATTACATGCAGTCGAGCCATAAGATCCCCTCTCACATGGCAGCCCGGAGGCGAGGCCGGGCGAAGTTGCTACACGCACAACACTGACCTAAAAAGTTGTTAGGTCTCCACGCAGTTCGGCAGGCGGTATGAAATGTCACCCTCGGCGGTGAAATAGAACATTACCGCAGATAAATGCCATATTTGATAAAACGCGTTACCAAATGACAATGCCCCGCCCACGCAATCACGTGGACGGGGCATTGCTCCAGGTATGCGGCCAGCGACCCTGTTGCTTTTACTTAAGCTCGGGCCAGTAGCCCTTGTTGGCCTCGATCATGTCGTCGAGAACCTCCTTGGCGACCTTCATCGAAGGCACGGTCTTGTTCAGCGTAAAGGCCTTGAGCGCCTTCTCGTAAGAACCCTCGATCGTAGCCTCGACCACGAGCTTCTCGGAGTTCAGCTGCTGCATCATGAGGCCCTGCTGGAACAGAGGAATGTTGTCGCGGCTGATGACCTCGGGGCCATTCTTGCCAATGTAGGCAGGCAGCTCGACCATAGCGTCGTAGGGCATGTTGGGGATAGCGCCCTTGTTCTCGCAAATGACCAGGAAGCGCTGCTTGGTGTCGTTCTTCAGAGCGATAGCCAGATCGGCAATCCAGTCGCCGTGGCTGCCCGCATAGAACGTGCTCTCGTCGATCTCGCCCGTCTTCTCGTAGTGGTCGATGCCGTCGAAGAGGTTCTTCTCACGCGTCTCCTCAACCTCGTTAGCACGGGTGCGCTCGGGGTTGGAATGCTCGACGAACTCCTTCTGCTGCAGGTAGTAGTTCAGATACGTGTTGGGCAGGTACTCCGGGAAGCACTCCATGATCTCGTACTCGCCCTTCCAGACGTAGTACCAGCTGCCCTTGGTGTGGCGGTTCTGCTCGGGGTGCTCGTCAGTGGCCTCCTCGGGCTTCTTTGCCATGAGCGAGCCCATGCCCTTGAGGTAGGAGTCGGGCAGCAGAATCTCATGCTCCTTGATGTACTCGCGCAGCTGCGGGAGCACCTCCTCGCCCTTGTGGCGAATCGAGGTGAACCAACCAAAGTGGTTGAGGCCAAAGTAATCGTACTCGACATCCTTCTTGTCGATATCGAGTGCGGCGCAAACCACGTCGATGATCGCGATCGGCATGTCGCAGATGTTGATGATGCGAGCGTTGGGACGCAGCACGCGGCAGCCCTCGGACACGATGGCAGCAGGGTTGGAGTAGTTGAGAATCCAGTAGTCCTTCTTGGCGTACTTCTCAACGTCATCGATCAGCTCGACCATGGGGAAGATGGTGCGCATGCCGTAGGCAAGGCCGCCGCAACCGCAAGTCTCCTGACCCACGCAGCCGTGACGCAGCGGAATCTTCTCGTCCTGCTCGCGCATGGCGTAGCCGCCCACGCGCATCTGGGCAAACACGAAGCTCGCGTCGGTAAAAGCCGTCTTTTTGTCGGTGGTCACCGTAAGCTTGATGTCCAGGCCAAGGTCCTCGTGCAAAATCCAGTCCACGAGCACGCCGATCTTGCGCTGACGCTCCTCGTTGATGTCGTACAGACGAATCTCGTCAACGTCGAGCTCGTCCTTGCGCAGGGCGATGGACTTGACGATGCCGGGGGTAAAGGTGGATCCGCCACCACACAGAGTAATGATCATTGTTTACTGCTCCTTCTCAATTGCGTTTTCGACCTTGTCGCGCATCTCGGCGACCTTCATGCCAAAGATGATCTGGATATTGTTGCCGTTGCGGTTGATGCCGCTGTTGGGCACGTGGTTGATGAGGTTCTCATCGATGAGGTCCGGGTTCTTAACGTTCACGCGAAGACGCGTAAAGCAGTTCTCGAGCTCCTCGATGTTGTCCTTGCCGCCAAGACCTGCGACCAGGTCGGCAATACCTGCATCGACGCCCTCTGCGGGAGCTGCGGCAACAGCGCCCTGCTTCACCGCGACAGACGCGGCGGCCTCGCCCTCGGCAACGGACTCGGCGAGCTCGGACTCCTCCTCGCGACCAGGCGTGTGGAGGTTGAGCTTCTTAATAAGGAAGGTGAAGAGGAAGAAGTACAGAGCGGCGTTGACGACTCCAAGCACCAGCATAACCGGCCAGTTGGTCTTGTCGACACCGAGGACCAGGTTGGAAACCACGATGTTGATGATGCCGCCTGCAGTCGAAGCAGGCACGGAGAGGACCTTGAGCAGAACCAGGAAGATGCCGGAAAGAACCGAGTGAACGACAAAGAGCACGGGAGCGGCAAAGACAAAGAGGAAGTCCATGGGCTCGGTGACACAGGAGAGCACGGCGGTGATGATCAGCGGGATGATAACGGCCTTGGTCTTATCCTTGTTCCCCTTGTAAGCGGTGAAGATAAAGGCGAGACCGATACCGATGTAGGGCCACAGGTTGTTGAAGGTGTAGCTGTTGAAATACGTGCTATCGGAGAAGGGCTGGCCCGTCATTGCCATCTCGGCGACACGGATGGGATAGGCACCGGCGATAACCTGATCGCCCAGCGTCAGGGTGCCACCCACATCGGAGAACTGGAACGGGGTGTAGATAAGGTGGTGCAGACCGGTGGGAACGAGCAGCTTGTTGAGCATGCCGTAGATGAACAGACCGATGTTGCCCGACTCCTTAATGATGCCGGCAACGGAGGAGATGGCACCCTGAACCGGAGGCCAAACGATGCAGAAGCCAGCGCCCATGATCCAGGAGATGATGATCATGATCAGGAACGGGAAGCGAACGCCCGAGAACATCGAAAGGGCAATGGGGAACTGCTTGTTCGAGTACTTGTTGAACACAGCACCGGTGATGCAACCAAGAATGATGCCGCCAAACACGCCGGTATCGAGCACCTGAATGCCCATAACGGTGCTCTGGCCGGTTCCGGTAAGGCCGAGCATGCCGCTCGCTTCGGCAAGAGAGCCGGTGGCGTTGAGCACGATGTTATTGGCCTGCAGGAACAGGAAGAACGACATCAGGGCGATCAGCGAAGCATGGCCCTTGTTCTTCTTTGCCATGGCGCCGGCGATGCCCACGCAGAACAGAATCGAGAGGTTGTTGATGATAAACATCAGCGACTGATAGACAACGGCGCCCACAAGCTGGAACGGACCGGAGCCCAGCACAGGAATCACGGCGCAGATGGTCTTGTTGGTCAGAATAATGCCCACGATGAGCAGAATGCCGGCAACCGAGAGATACATCATCGGCTGAACGATTGACTTCGCGAACACCTCCAACGGCGCTTTGAAATTGAACTTCTTTTTTGCGGTCATAGCGGTACTCCCCTTCCTTTTCCGCAAATTAAGACAGATGTGCCCTGGACAAGGCCATAAGCCCTGCCTTATATCAATCGATGTGTGGGCACGTTATGCCTAGAGACCAAGTTCTCCAAGCAGGTTAACAATGTGATATGCGAGATAACTCTTCTCGGCATCGGTAACGACAACGTTATAGGTAGACGACAAGTGAGCGGCTATGGCATCCGCGCACGAGAATGCGCACGGATACGCCGTTTCATCGATTCGGAACAGCGCGTCGCCATCGATTTGCCCGGCCGTAGGATCGAGCGCTCGCTGCGCGAAGAACTGCAGGTGACGAACGAAACGTTCGTAAGGCAGCGAAGTGTCGTCGAGGATCGTGGCATAGCGCTCGGAAACAATCGCAAGCACGTCGCGAACAAGCTGGACCGAAACAATCAGGCGGTCAGAGCGCTGCGGCATGGTGGCGTTGACGATATGCAGCGTAATAAAACCCTGCTCTTCTTCGCTCATCTGGATGCCCATATACTCCTTGACAATCTGCAGCGCACGGCCCGCAAGCGCATACTCCTTGCGATAGAACTGCTGGATCTCGAGCAGCAACGGATTCTCGCAGGGGACGCCCTTGCGCTCGCGCTCCAAAGCAAGGCTGATATGGTCTGCAAGAGCAATGAGAATCTTGTCGTTGACATCAACATTGAGCTCTCGACGGAGCATCTGAACAATGTCCTCGGAAATCACGAGGTTGACGGTGGGAATGGACTCCAAAAGATGTGCCAAGCGGTCAATCGTACGCGAATCCTGAGAAGTGCCCTCCTGCAGTGCATAGGTCTTTTCGACCGATGCTTCATCGACAGCGTCGCCGGCATGACGGCCAAAGCAGAGGCCTCGACCGATGACAATGAGCTCGGAGCCATCGTCCGAAGTGACCATTGCGACGTTATTGTTGAAAACTCGCTTGATAACCACGGTACCCACCAAAAGAATTTACTCGGAAAGCCAGACGACAGGCTCTTTAACAGCAACAGGGCCGGAAGCGTGCTCACGAAGAGTCGAGTTCTCCGAACGCTCGCACACGATAACGAAGACCGTGGGATCGAAGCCGGCGGCGCGGACCGCGTCGAAATCGACCTCGACGAGGGCCTGGCCCGCGTCGACATGGTCACCCTGGGCAACAAGCGCATGGAAGCCCTTGCCCTCAAGTTTAACAGTGTCGATTCCGATATGCAGCATCACCTGAGCAGAGCTGTCGTCGGACATGATGCCCAGTGCATGCTCGGTTGGGAACAGCGCCGCGACGGTACCGGAAACAGGAGCGCACACCGTTCCCTCTTGGGGAACCACGGCAACGCCATCGCCCACGGCACGGCTGCTAAAAGCGGGGTCATTGGTATTTTCTAGATGAACAAGCTCGCCGGAAACAGGAGCGAGGATTTCGAACTCGGAAGTTGCAGTCTTCTGCTCATCCGAACCGCCCATCAGGCGAGAAAAGAAACCCATGGTGGCATGTCCCTTCATAAATATAGCCCAACCAAAATCAAGCGAATGCGTCCATAGAGACACATCCGTTCAAAGACTTTGGTTAGGCCCACGTCCGAGGGACTCGGTAACCTTCCGCATTTCTTTTTACGGAAACTATTGTAGACAAGCCCAAAGCCAGAACAATCATTATGACCGGCGAACGGTATTTTTTCTTCGATAAACGGTATTTAAGCGGCACTTAGGGACGTTCCTTTTAATATGAGCAGGACATTGTCAAGAGGCAAAATCGGGCCTGGCCCCAACGATATGGGGTCAGGCCCTCTCCCTATATCAACCCGTCCGCGGCGACCTCGGCGTGTCTTACCGACGCTCGTCTTTGCAGTTTAATATCCGCCCGTGGCGATCTCTCGCTGGGCAATCCGTTGCTACGGCTGAGGCTTCTACGTCGAACCGACAGTCTGTGCACGCGTGTGGCGCCCTGGGCGCTCGCAGAAAAGGGACCTGAGGTTCGCCTCAACGGCTTCGGATCGAACCGCTTCCGGGGTGACTGGCTTATGTGCGGGGGACCGCCCCCCTACGCCTCCTCGGCCATGAGGCCGACCGCCCACACCCAGCAGGCGAGCTCGCGCGCCGTGGCCACGTTCGCCTTGTTGTTGTGGACCCCGCGCGCGAGCAGCGCCTCCCGCCTCTCGACCAGCCTCCGCACGCCC
>CABSNA010000075.1 GCA_902478865.1 uncultured Collinsella sp. | reverse complement strand
TCTCGTTGTGCTGAGTGCGCTGCGGAGCCTTTTTGCCGTCCTTGCCCTCGACCTTTACGATCTGTGTCTGCTGCTCCTTGATCTTAGAGAGCGCCGTGGGCGTAGGGACAACTTTGAGCAGCTGCCTGCCTAAAACGCGGGCAAGGGCAAACGCCGAGACCTCGCCGTGGACGGACGACTTGGGCTGCTGGGCAGCAGTATCTGCTGCGGCAGACTCCGGCTTCTTCTGAGACTTGCGCTTAGAATCGCCCTGGGAATTGCGCTCGTGCTTCGGCATAGACGCCTGCTTCTGCGGACGAACGGACTTGCTCTCCTTCGCCGGCTGGCGCTTAGGCTGCCCCGAAGAAACCTCGGCCTTCGCATCCTCGTTCTGCGGCGTGGTCTTCTCGGTTGCAGTCTCGGCATGGGAACTGCGGCCCCCACGATGGCGACGGCGGCGAGGCTTGCTCGACGCGCCCTGCTCCGCCTGCTCATCAGTAGGCTGCTGGCCCTTGGCCTCGGCATCAACCTCAAGCCGCGGCTCAACAGGCTTCTGCTCGCGAGCCACCGGCTCAACGGCCTTCTCGTCCTGGGTGGTCGAAACCGACTCGCCCTTCTCCTGACGCTTTACGGGATACGCACGTCCCGCAAAACCGCGGCCGGGACGACACGAACCCGGAGCCTTCTTGGCAGACTCCTCAACATCGTCTGCAACCTCAGAAGACTCTTCAACCTCACGCGCGGCATCCTGCTGTGCAGCCTTAAAGTGAGCGCCGCGACGGTGCTTGGGCTCTTGGGCCTCCACGGGCTTTTGCTCCCTCGCGGGCTTCTGCGACTCGGCAGCAACCTCGGTCTCAACAGCCTCAGCATCCGTCTCACCCTTTCGAGCAACGGCGCGACGGAAGCGCTCCTGCTGGGCGCGGCGCTGCGCATCGCGCTTGCCACCCCCGCCAAAACCGCCGCGTCCTGCCTTGGCCGTAAAGGCACGCACGACGTTCTCATCGAGCAACTCATCGGTATCGACATGCTCACGCGGAGCAGCTTCTTCCACAGCAGGCACGTCAGCGGAATCCTCGACGACAAAATCTTCGACGGACTCGGCAGGCTGCTCCTGGACATCGCGGATCTCGGCATTGATGGTATAGAACGCCGGGCGCCCGTTAATGCCGCTACCCTCGATCTTGGTCACGATCTTTGCCGCGATAAGCTCATCGCGCATCGCCTTGGTGTCGCACTCCTTATCGACGGAGCGGAAAATCTGCGCCAGCGCACTCGACTTAATCTTGAGCGCCTTGCGGCAAAGCAGGTCGTAGGCAACCAGCTTGGCACGCTCAGCAGAAAGCGACGTCTGGCTGCTCAGGCGCTCAGCCAAAGCATCGACATTGTTTTGATTATCGGAATATACCGTCTTGGCCACGGGGCCCCTTTCATATGTACACATATACGTTTATATGGTACAACGCGCGCCCTTATCCACGCAAAACATCTGCGAGAACACTCGAGCGTCACCCGCTTTCGCATGAAAAAAAGACCGAGCCCGCGAAGTCGCGGACCCGATCTTTCCGAGTCATATGGATGGAACGGTTAGTCCATCAAGCTGACTAGGCCTTGGCGGCCTCGGCGTCAGCGGGAGCCTCGGCAGCAGCGGCGCGGCCATACTCGGCCTTGCCCATCTCGGACCACTCGGGCTCCTCGTCGGGCATGGAGCCAGCCTCCTTGCCGAAGAACTCCTTGAGACAGTTAACGGCGACGATGAGGCCCAGGACCATCAGCAGGGCGGCAAAGACGAGCTGCAGGCCCTTGGTGGCGGCGACGGAGACGGCGGCCGTGGTGGCGGTAGCCGGGATGGTGCCGAAGAAGCCGTAAGCCTGGACAGCGGCCATGCAGCCCATGGCGCTCTGGACCAGCGAGGTGAAGGTGCAGCAGAGCAGGAAGACGACGGGCACGTAGAGCATCCAGCCCTTGCGGCCGGTGCACTTGCAGAACACGGCGAGGGTGATCATGGTCATGCCGCCGAGCAGCTGGTTGGAAGCACCAAAGAGCGGCCAGATGTTGGCATAGCCACCAAAAGCGAGGGCGAGACCGGGAAGCAGGGTGACGACCGTGGCGAACCAGGGGTTGCCGAGGACCTTCATGTAGCCAGCCTTGGACTCGATGGCCAGGGCGTCGTTGGTCTGAGCAAAGAACTCGGAGAACGAGGTGCGGGCGATGCGGGCGACGGCGTCGAGCGAGGTCAGGGCCAGAGCAGAGACGTTCATGGTCATGAAGACGGTAGCGAGCGTGCCGTCAACACCGAAGGCCTGCATACCGCGGGAGATGCCAGCGGCGAAGATCTGGAACGGGGTGGAAGCGACACCGGCGTTGAGGGCGCCAGTACCGGCGGTGTTCATATCGGAGAACATGATGCCAGCGACGATGATGGCAAGGATGCCGACGAAGGACTCGACGATCATGGCGCCGTAACCGACCTTGACGGCGTCCTGCTCCTTCTCGACCTGCTTAGAAGAGGTGCCGGAAGAAACGAGGCTGTGGAAACCGGAGAGAGCACCGCAAGCGACGGAGACGAACAGGACCGGGAACATCATGCCGGAGGCAGTGGAGAAGCCGGTGAAGACCGGAGCGGTGATAGTGGCCTGACCGTTGACGCCCAAGACGACGATGCCGAGGACAGCGCAGACGATCATGACGATCATCATGATGGAAGTGAGGTAGTCACGCGGGGTCTTGAGCATCTGGATGGGCATAGCGCCAGCGAAGACCAGGTAGACCATGACGACGGCGAACCACTGGAACTTATCCAGGTAGACCGGGAACTGCATGCCGACGGCGAACATGAGAACCATGAGGACAACGCCGGTGACGAACTCGGCAGCGCCGGTGAGGTTGAACTTCTTCTGGGCCCAACCAAAGGCGATAGCGACGAAGGTGAACAGGATGGAGATGGTACCAGCGCAGCCGGCGGCATAGGACTTGGTGAAGTCGATGGCACCGGTAGCAGCACCAGAAGCGTCAACGGCCGGGGTGAACATGAACGTCTTGCAAACCATGTCGGTGAAGGCGGCGATGACGATGATGCAGAACAGCCAGCAGAACAGCAGGAACAGGCGACGGCCGGTCTTGCCGATGTACTTCTCAATGAGCTGAGCGAGCGACTTGCCGTTGTTCTTCATCGAGGCGTACAGGGCGCCAAAGTCGTGGACGGCGCCAAAGAAGATGCCGCCGACGAGGACCCAGAGCACGACGGGCAGCCAGCCAAAGGCCATGGCGACGATCGTACCCGTGACAGGGCCAGCACCGCAGATCGAGCTGAACTGGTGCGAGAACGCGGTGAAGGCGGAGACGGGCGAGAAGCTCTTGCCGTCCTTCATGCGCTTGGCCGGCGTGAGGGCCTCTTTGTCAACGCCCCACTTGTTGGCCAGCCATCGGCCATAGCCCAGATAGCCGCAGGCAAGCACCGCCGCGGCCACAACCATGAGCAAAACTCCGTTCATTACATTTCCTCCTCTAAAAAGAACTTCCTAGACATAAAAAATGAGGGTCGTCGGTTGCGCTCGACGGCCCTCATCTTCATCAGCCGCCCGTTATCGTACGGGCTAGCTGTATGTGCTAACCCGCATCAGATAATTACTACGCTGATAATGTTTAGCTGATGCGTGAACATGTCTAAGAAATCCTCTTCAATCATGATGCGAACGATCCGTGCGTGTTCACATCCCCCAGTGGTTGAAAAGGAGTATGAAACTTTAGTTACCTAAAGTCAACGCAAATTTGTAATGAATTTTCAACTTTTTGGATTTCTCGGTATAAAACGCCACTGACCTCGTACTTTACCTCACGACAGTTTTTGCATGAGAGATGCCCCTGAGAGCCGCGGGAGCCGGGCGGCGCATATGAACTTTCCTGCTCTACAGTCCTGCGCAAGACGGAAAGCACATTAAGTGCTTTCCTTTGCGTGCGGAACTCGCGATAAAGTTCATATGCGCCGCCCGGCTCCCGCGGCTCTCAGGGGCTCCCATCCCAAATGCGGAGCAAAGCTCCGCACACTATCTTTTTCTTTCAGCTAAAGCACGCTGGAAATTCGACGCAGCTGGCTAACCTTGCCGGACGTTGTCGACGCCAATCCGGCTCAGAAGCCGCATCGATACAGAAAGGTCCCCGGCGCTGCCCGGGCGCCAGCGGCCGCATATGAACTTTATCGCGAGTTCCGCACGAACAGGAGGCCACTTAATGTGGCCTCCGTCGTGAGCAGGACTGTAGAGCAGGAAAGTTCATATGCGGCCGCTGGCGCCCGGGCAGCGTCGGGGACCGCACCCGTACGACTACAGCGTCATGTTTGGATCGGCGTCGACGTCGAACGGCGAGATTTCGCCTCGGTCGAATTTACGGCGGGCGACCTCCGCGATCATGGCTGCGTTATCGGTACAGGCAGACAAGGGCGGCACCGTTACGCGAATCCCCTGACGCCCAAGCTTCTTGATCATCATCTCGCGCAGATGCGGGTTGGCCGAGACGCCGCCACCGATGCAGTATTCCTTGCATCCGGTAGCGTGCAGTGCGTTTTTGGCCTTCTTGTACTGCACGTCAAAGACAGCTGCCTCAAACGAAGCTGCCAGATCGGGCAGGTGAATCGTGCGCCCGGCCTTGGTCTCCTGTTCAATGTAGAGCGTCACAGCCGTTTTAAGACCCGAAAGCGAGAAACGATAATCTCCCCTGCTGTTAAGCGCACGGGGGAAATCGATCGCGCGGGAATTGCCCGTCTCGGCCAGCTTGGAGATGATGGGGCCACCGGGATAGCCCAGGCCCAACGCCTTGGCTACCTTGTCGAAGGCCTCGCCCACAGCATCGTCGAGTGTCTCACCGAGCACCTCGTAGTCGCCCCATGCCTTCACGTGCACGAGCATGGTGTGCCCGCCCGAGACAAGCGTGAAGATGAACGGCGGCTTGAGGTCGGGCTGCGCCAGCAAGTTGGCAAACAGGTGCCCCTCCAGATGGTTGACGCATACGAGCGGCTTACCGGCAGCGTAGGCAAAGCCTTTGGCAAAGGCAACGCCCACCACGAGGGCGCCCACCAGGCCCGGACCCTGTGTCACGCCCACGGCGGCAAGCTCGCTGGGGGCAATGGCTCCACCCTCAAGACCAAGCGATGCTGCGGCATCCTCGAGCGCCGCATCCACGACACTCACAATCACCTCAACGTGTTTGCGCGAGGCGATCTCGGGCACCACGCCGCCAAAGCGGGCATGAAAATCAATCTGTGTCGACACCTGGTTGGCCAGCATATTGCCATCCGCATCGATAATCGCCACGGCCGTCTCGTCGCAGGAACTCTCGATAGCGAGCACTAGGCGGCGGCGCTCAATTTCGGCACGCTCCCCCTCGGAGCGCCCAGGCGCAGGCAGCGGCCATACGCGCTGCTCTGCCGCCGTCGGCTCGGGCGAAGCATTGTCGACCGGAAGCACCAGGGGCAGCGGAGCCGTCATGACGATGGCATCCTTGCCGGCACCATAGTAGCCGCGGCGCCGTCCTGCCTCGGTAAAGCCCAGAGCGTTATAAAGCGCGATCGCTCCCTCGTTGCCGTCCTCGACCTCGAGCGAAGCCGTGGTGCAGCCGAGCATCTGGGCATCATAGCTCACATGCGACAGCAGCTTGCGGGCAATACCCTCACGGCGATGTGCCGGGTCGACGGCGACATCCAGAATCTGCACATCACCGTCCACGACCATACCGCCGGCAAGGCCCAGCAGCTTGCCGTCGTCGTGTGCTACCCACCAACTACGCGGTACAGCGACGTCCTCGCCCAGTTCGGACAGGAACATGCCCGGCGTCCACGCCTCGTGTCCGGCACCTTCAAAGCAGGCAGCCTCCAGCGCGCTCGCGCCCTCGGCATCCGCCGCGCCCATGGGACGGAACTGCAGATGACGACCGGCGAGCTCATCGGCAACGCCCGTAATTTCGCTCTGCGCACTCTCGGCAAGACCAAGACGCTTGCGCTCGTTTTCCTCGGCATCAGAAAGGCGCGTGTAAATCGGCAGGACGCGAGCCGGATCGCCGTCACCCGCAGCGTGCGCGAGCAGCAAGCCCTCGCCCGAAGGCCACCACAGGTCGCGCTCCACGCAGCGGGCGGTCTCGTCCTCACCCAGCAGCTTGCCATAGCGCACGAGACCGTCACCGGCCAGCTGAACCTGGTCCCAGTCCGCTGCTCGGCGCCACTCATCGAGCGCCATGGCGGCCTTGACCACGTGTTCGCGCTCAAATTGACGCTCGGGACCCTCATCGACCAGCATATACAGCGCCGGATATACCTCACCGCGCATAGCATCGGCCAAGATACCAAGCTTGCCGCGCACGCCAGCCTTCCACGCCGTCCAAGCGCAAGCGTCGAGCGTCGACACGCCCAGCAGCGGAACATTGGCACCGCGCGCGAGGCCCTTGGCAGTGGAGATGCCGATGCGCACACCCGTAAACGACCCCGGGCCGCGGCCGACCACGTAGTAACCAACATCGCTGCGATCCAGACCGGCTTGAGCCAGCACGCCATCAACGGTATTCACGAGCTCAACGTTGGCGTGACGGCGACACATGTGGTCGCCACTCACGAGCTTCGTCTCGCCCGTCTGCCCATCAATCCAGCTTGCCGCGCAGGCAAGCATGTCGGTCGAGGTATCGAGCGCCACCACCAGCGCGTTGTCGTTATGCAAGCTCATCTTGTACAGCCTTATCAATCAAATGGGAAAGCTCCATTGCGCGGTCACCGTGCGCCTCAAGCGTTATCGTTCGCACATCGCTGTCGCCCTCATCACGCTTGAGCGTCACCGAAAGATACTCATCCGTCAGCTCGTCCTGGAA
>CABSNA010000074.1 GCA_902478865.1 uncultured Collinsella sp. | reverse complement strand
CGAGATTCATGAGCGTCTCGTGGGCTCGGAGATGTGTATAAGAGACAGACGTACGAGAGCGCACCCGCGACTCACGCATCAAATTCACCGGCGCCATCGTCTGCATCGTCGCCGCAATCCTGGCGATCATCCTAGTCTGGCTGTTCGCAAGCAAGTAGTCATTGGGGACGTTCTTAAACGACTAGTCAAACAAGAACGTCCCCAACGACTAGCCCAATGACGAGAGTGGATAATCTCCCACTTTGAGCCCCCAAGCAGGCCAAAAACGGGAGATTATCCACTCTCATTCTGCAGGCACTCATTTAAGTACGTCCCCAATGAGTACCTGCCGATGCTTTGGCAAAGTCAGCGAACCCCCCCCTAAGCGAGCAAGGTGACGTGAAAGAGGGGGGCATTGACCTTCTGGTCATGCCCGACGATTGAACGTCAGATTGCCGCTTAGGGGGGTTTGCAGCGTCGGCCGGTTACGGCGTTTGTAAAACGCCGTAACCTACAAAATGAGCATCGCGTCGCCAAAGCTGAAGAAGCGGTAGCGCTCTTCGATAGCAGCGGCGTAGGCATCCATGATCTGGTCGCGGGTGGCAAGCGCGCTTACGAGCATCATGAGCGTGGAGCGCGGCACGTGGAAGTTCGTGATCAGCGCGTCGACCACGTGATAGGTCGATCCGGGCATGAGGTAGAGCTGCGTCGTGGCGTTCTCGCGCACCACGATGTCGCCGCGGCCGAGCGTATCGGCCCCGTCCTCGCGGCCCTCAAAATAGCGCGCCGTCACAGCCGGATCGGACACCGGAGCATCGGCGTCAAACGCGCTCTCGAGCGAGCGCACCGCCGTGGTACCGACAGCAATCACACGATGGCCCTCGGCCTTCGCCTTATGCACGGCGTCGACAACCTCCTGCGACACGTGGTAGCGCTCGGTGTGCATCACATGCTGCGTGGGATCGTCCTCCTCCACCAGACGGAAGGTATCGATGCCCACCTCGAGTTCGACGGCGGCAAACTTGGCACCCTTGGCCTCGATGGCAGCCATAAGCTCGGGCGTAAAGTGCAGACCCGCCGTGGGAGCGGCAGCCGAGTGCTCTTCCTTCATGGCGTAGACGGTCTGGTACTTCTCGGGATCGCCCTCGTAATCGGTAATGTAGGGCGGCAGCGGCACGTGGCCGGCAGCATGGATGGCCTCGTCGAGCGTGCGCGGGCCGCCGGCGGCATTGCAGCCGGCCGGCTCAAAGCGCACCAGACGGCCTCCGCGGCTATCGGTGACAAAGTCGATGACCTCGGCCGTCAGCACCACGGGAGCCCCCTCGGGCGCATGGGCGCCACCGGCGCGATACTCAATCTGAGCACCGGGCTTCAGGCGCTTACCCGGCTTGACCAGGCACTCCCAAACGTGGCCCAGCGGGTCAACATCCTCACGGCGCTTGAGCAGCAGCGTCTCGACCACGCCACCCGAGCCGGCTTTGCGACCGATCAGGCGGGCCGGCATCACACGCGTCTTGTTGATGACGAGCACATCGCCCGGCTCGATATAGTCGATGATGTCGCGGAAGATGCGGTGCTCAACGGTACCGCCGTGCTCCAGCGGCTTCCCCGCCTGGGAGCCTTTGCGATCCACCACCAGCAGGCGGCAGGAGTCGCGCGGCTCGGCAGGAGCCTGGGCAATCAGTTCCTCAGGAAGGTTGTAGTCAAAATCATCGGTACGCATAGACACGTCGGATACTCCTTATATAGCTAAAGTCCGCTCTACATCCTAGCAGGCTGACGTCCCAAACGAACTACTTTTTGGCGGCTTTGCGCTCGTCGCGGATGCGGGCGCGGTCCATGGCCGCCTCGACAGCAGAAAAGCGGCAGCCGCAGTAGTTCTGTCGATACATGCCCAGTTCGCGCGAACGGCGCGTAGCCTCGGGATAATACGGGCGAAAATCGCGAATCACCGGGGTGAGCCCATGGGCGGCCGCCAAACGCTCAAGCACGTCATTGCAGGTGTCGAACAGCTGATACGGCGAGACGGCGAGCGTCGTACCCACATATTCAAACCTGCGCTCCTGGGCAACGCGGCATGCCTCGGCCAAGCGCAAGGCATAGCACGAGCGACAGCGACGGGGCCGATCGGCACCCAGCGGGGCCACGCCGGCCTCCCAGCGCTCGCGGTCCTCCCCCGCCTCGATGAGCTCGATGTCGCCATCGGCACACCACCGGCGCAGCTCGTCCAGACGCCGCCGCCATTCATCGCGCGGTTGAATATTGGGATTGGTCCAGCAAATCGTGGGCTCAAACCCCTCCTCGCGCAGCAGGCGAACCGGCTCAAGCGAGCATGGTGCACAGCACGCATGCAGCAACAACGACTTCATCGACATCCCCGTCCCAGAAAACTCACCCCGACATCATGGCAGCTAAAATAGCCCCGTCCCAAAAAGACTACTTTGCGAAAAAGCGTACGCCAAAGGACGTATCCTCGCAGGCGACGATACGGCGGTCGCGCAGAATGGTCCGCACGTAATACCAATCACCCACACAGCCCGACAAGTGCAAACCAGCCGCCAGGTAGCACAGCAGCGGATAGTCCGAGAACGCAAACCCCAGGGCAAATGCTGTCGTCACAACAACCGTCGGCGCCAGGCAAACCGCCATGTACCGCCGGCGCGAATACACAACGCCCTCGGCGCAGGCATAGATCATCGCCGTCTCGCGATTCGCCCCAAAGGTCACCTGCGCGCCCGCAGGCGCCAGCAGCTTAAAAAACACCGCATGCACCAGCTCGTGCACGGCAAACGATGCCATTGAGACCGCAGCCAAGCCGACTATCCAGCCCACGACAGCCATCCAGCCGCCCGCCTCAGCCGCGTCCAAGTCCGCAGGCCCGCCCAACAGCATAAACACCGGCACCAGGCACACGGCAAACACCGCGATCACGGCCATCCCCCACACGAAGCAAGCGTGTAGAAAATCCTCGTCCTCAAACGCATGTATGTTGGAAATCTCATTCATAGCATCTTAGGATAGCGCCCCTGCCACGCACCCGCCCGCATGTGCGATAATGTTGAACGATATGCACGAATTGACCACCGCGCCGCCGAACCCCGTGCCCGGCCGCGCTCTTACCTATATGCGAAGGAGTCCCATGGCATCCAAATACTCCATGAACGACCGTCCCAGCTGGCCGCGCCGCGCCATCGTTACCGCCGGCGAGCCCTACGGCAACAAGGGTCTGCACTTTGGCCACGTCGGCGGCGTCTTTGTCCCGGCCGACTTCTTCGCCCGCTTCCTGCGCGACCGCCTGGGCCGCGAAAACGTCATCTTCACCTCGGGCACCGACTGCTACGGTTCGCCCATCATGGAGAGCTACCGCAAGCTCAAGGAGAACGAGGGCTACGACAAGTCCATCGGCGAGTATGTCGAGTCCAATCACTCCCGCCAGGCCGCGACCCTCAACAACTACAACATCAGCTGTGACATCTACGGCGGCTCGGGCCTTGAGCCGGCTGCGCAGATTCACAACGAGGTGACCACCGAGATTATCGAGCGTCTGCACGAGCAGGGCACCATCTCCAAGCGCTCCACGCTGCAGTTCTACGATGCCAAGGCCGGCACGTTCCTCAACGGCCGCCAGGTCATCGGCCGCTGCCCCATCCAGGGCTGCAAGTCCGAGAAGGCGTACGCCGACGAGTGCGATCTGGGCCACCAGTTTGAGCCCGAGGAGCTCATCGCGCCCAAGAGCCAGCTCACCGGCGAGGTGCCCGAGCTGCGCCCGGTCGACAACCTCTACTTTGACCTGCCGGCCTACCTCGACTTTATGAAGACCTACACCGCCAAGCTCGCCCAGAACCCGCAGGTTCGCTCCGTGGTCTCCAAGACCATGGAGGAGTGGCTGCTGCCGGCTCAGCTCTACATCCAGAACAAGTTCCGCGAGGCCTTCGATGCCGTCGAGGACCAGCTCCCCGAGCACACCGTGCTGGAGCCCGAGGGCAACAAGAGCAGCTTTACCGTCACCTTCCCCAGCTGGAAGGAGCGCGACGACGCCCACGCGGTGCTCGCCAACGGTGGCGTGCGCTTCCGCAGCGGCAAGGCACTCGTGCCCTTCCGCATCACCGGCAACATCGACTGGGGCGTTCCGGTGCCCGAGGTCGATGGCGTCTCCGACGTCACCTGCTGGTGCTGGCCCGAGAGCCTGTGGGCGCCCATCAGCTATACGCGTACCGTGCTCGCGCGCGATGCCAAGGCCGCCGGCGTGACCGAGGGCGTCGCCGCCCAGGATGCCGCCCTCATGGGCGAGCCCGCCGCCGACTCCACGCAGGTGCCCGCACCCACCTACCAGCACAGCTCGCTCGACTGGCGCGACTGGTGGTGCTCTGACGACGCTCAGATTTACCAGTTCATCGGTCAGGACAACATCTATTTCTACTGCATCGCGCAGACCGCCATGTGGGAGGCCCTGGGCTGGGACCTCACGCAGAGCACCGTCAGCGCCTGCTACCACCTGCTCTACATGGGCAAAAAGGCCAGCTCGTCCTCGCAGACGCCTCCCCCGCCGGCAGACGACCTGCTCAACCACTACACCTGCGAGCAGATGCGCGCGCACTGGCTGTCGCTCGGCCTATCCGAAAAGCCGGTGAGCTTTAGCCCCAAGGCATACGACACGCGTGTGACCGGCAAGGACAAGGACGGCAACGAGGTACGCGCCTGCGACGACAAGCGCGTTATCGACCCGGCCCTTAAGGAGAGCGCCCTTTTGACCGGCGTGTTCAACCGTCTGGCCCGCAGCTGCTTCTACGGCGTCGCCGTCAAGGAAGGCGACGAGAGCCCCTACCGCAACGGCTGCATCCCCGCCGGTGCCGCTTCTGACACCGTGGTCGAAGCCGCCCAGCAGGCAGCCCTCGCCTTTGAGCAGGCCATGTACAAGTTCGAGACGCACCGCGCGCTTGCCGTGTGCGACGACTACCTGCGCGCCGCCAACAAGCGCTGGAGCGACGCTTCCAAGGCCGCCAACAAGCTCGAGGGTAACGAGGCAAACGCCGCAATGACGCAGGCGCTCGTCGACGCCTTTACCGAGCTGCGCGTGGCGACCGTGCTCATGCACGGCATCGTCCCTGCCGGCTGCGAGCTCATCTGCGAGTACTTCGACATCGACCCGGTCGCCTTCTTTAGCTGGGATAACATCTTTGCCTCCACGGATGAGTTTGTGGAGAGCTTGGGCGAGAAGCCCGGCGAGCACCGCGTAAAGCCGCTGCCCCCGCGCTTCGACTTCTTTAGCAAGCACGAGAGCCAGTACTAAACACTCGACATGTAATGGAATGGGAAGGAAAGACGGATGTCCAAGCCGCGTCGTCGTAAGCAGAAAAAGCAGGTCAAGGCCGAGCTCAAGCTCAGGCAGTTTGCCGCCACCGAGCTTTCCGACCAGCTTGCCGCCCTTCCTTGCGCCGCCGACCTGCCGCGCTTTATGGTCGACACGGTCGCCGGCGCCTATGCGCCCGCCGATGCCGAGCTCATGATCGAGGGCTTCGGCGCCGCGGCCACACGCCCGGTCACGCTGCGCGCCAACACGCTCAAGGCAACCGCCGAGGACATCGCTGCGGCGCTCGATGCCGCCGGCATCGCCCACAACCCCGTCACCTGGTACCCAGACGCCTTCATCCTGCCCGAGGCCCAGGTTTCCGATCTGTGGGATCTCGGCATCTACCGCGACGGCAAGATCTACCTGCAGAGCCTGTCGTCCATGATGCCGCCGCTGGTCCTGGGCGCACAGGCAGGCGAGGACATCCTGGACATGTGCGCAGCCCCTGGCGGCAAGACGACGCAGATCGCCGCCCTCACGCAGGGGCAGGCGCACCTTACCGCCTGCGAGATGAGCATTCCCCGCGCCGAGAAGCTCGAAGCCAACCTCCACCGCCAAGGCGCAAAAAACGTGCCCGTCATGCGCATCGACGCACGCGAGCTCGACGAGTTCTTCCGCTTTGACCGCATCCTGCTCGACGCCCCCTGCACCGGCACGGGCACCGTCATCAGCGGCAACGAGAAAAGCCTGCGCGGCCTGACCGAGCAGCTGCTGAGCAAGTGTGCCCGCTCGCAGCGAGCACTTCTGGACCGCGCCATGGGAGCCCTTAAACCGGGCGGCACGCTCGTCTATTCGACTTGTTCGATCTTGCCGCAGGAAAACGAGGACGCCCTGCAAGAGGCCCTCGACAAGCACATGGATTGCGAGCTTATCCCCCTCGACGGCACGCCGAGCGAAAGTGAAACGCGCCGTGCTCAGGAAGTTGGCGAAGAGCCACGCATCGAGTGCAACGCCCTCACCGAGGCCATCGCCGCCAGCCACGTCTCGTCCGTCGCCAACGGTATGCCCGGCACGCTGACCATTCCGCCTAGCCGCGACTTTGAGGGCTTCTACATTGCCCTGATCCGAAAACGCAGCTAGCGCACGGATCCAAAACTCAACAAGCTATCTCTGTGCGCGTTTGCCCTGCTGGTCGCGATGCTGTTTAAGCATCGCGCGCTCCTTGCGTTCGACCCTTTTGCCCTTAATGGCCGTGACCACAAAGTAGATGACCGCGGCGGCAACGATTGCGCCCACACACAGGCCAATCGAGCCCAACATTGCTGTCAATTCCATACCGCGTCACCTCTCTTTTAAACGGGACTTTCAAGATAGCACCTCGATCCCCGCCACCACAGCTCCTTCACGTTCGCCTGCCCTTCGGTCTAACGGATGGCGCGGCGGGGAAAAATCAACTCGTCAAACGATTTAGCATTCGCAATTCCGGCTGCATCGTGCCGGCCGTCGTCACACAGAATCGAGTCTCCATGGACACCCTCAACGACCTAAACGAGCGCGTCGACGCCTTTGTCGGCACCAGCTCCTTCGACGCGCCTGCCGCGACTAACGACCAAGCCCCCATCGATGTT
>CABSNA010000073.1 GCA_902478865.1 uncultured Collinsella sp. | reverse complement strand
GTGTATCGCGGCGCACGGCGGGATCGGTCACAATGCCGCCCTCGCCCACCAGCGCAGCCGGCGCCTCAAACTGGGGCTTTACGAGCGTGCAAAAAAAACCCGAAGGCTTCAGGCACGCCAGCACGGCGTCGATGATATTCGCGATACTCGTAAACGACACATCGCACACGGCCAGGTCGATAGCGCTGCCGTAGCCAAGCTCGGGCAGCTGTGTCACGTTGGTGCGCTCGTGGAGCGTCACGCGCTCGTCCTGGCGCAGCGACCAATCAAACTGGGCGCGACCCACATCGACCGAAACGACTGTGGCGGCGCCGCGCTTGAGCAGGCAATCGGTAAAGCCGCCCGTGGAGCAGCCCACATCGAGGCAAGCAAGGTCCGTCGGATCAATCCCAAACGCATCGAGCGCGCCCTCGAGCTTGAGCCCGCCGCGCCCCACGTAGGGAATACGACCCTTCACGTGCAACGGCAGGTCGGGCGTCACCTTAAGACCTGGCGAGGTCAAACGCTCGCCGCCGCTCGAGACCAAGCCGGCCATAAGAGTGCGAAGGGCATCCGCGCGATCGGCGCAGATGCCCTGTGAAATCAGTTCGTCATCGAGACGCACACGTTTCATGAATGCCATCAACCATTCGTATCCGGAGACGCGGCCTGGCTATCCTGGGATTCGTTTGCCGCATCCTCATCGTATTCCTGCTCGAGCTTATCGGCCTCACGAGGCGTCAACTCAAACTTATCGACCATATCGACCGCACGGGAGCCCAGCTCGATCGCCTCGTCAAACAGATCGAGCGAACGCTCCAGGGACGTATCCTTGGAGCGAACGGTCGCGATGATCTGGTCCAAGCGGTCCGAAATCTCGTCGAAGTTGCGGACGGAACCCTCTGGCATGGCTACTCCTCGACGGTACCGGTCTCGGCCTCGGCGACCTCGGCACCCTCGTCGAGAACGCCGGCCGCAGCCTGAGCGGCTGCAACCTTGGCGGCAGCCTCGGCGGCCTGGGCCTCCTCGCGGGCACGGTCCTCGGCCAGCAGCTCCTGATACAGGTCCTCGCCCGGCAGCTCCTCGCTACGAGCGATCTTGCCCAGCACGCCGTTGACAAACGACGCGGACTGGTCGGTGCCATAGGCCTTGGCAAGCTCGACCGCCTCGTTGATCACGATGGCGTCCGAGACCTCCTCGTCGGTGAGGAAGCGCATCTCATAGACGGCGATACGCAGCAGATTGCGGTCGGCACCGGGCATACGCATAAGATCCCAGTTCTTGGCGACGGAGCGCAGGGCGCAGTCGATGCGGTCGATGTGCTCGTAGGCACCGCGGCACAGCTCCAGCGCGTAGGGATCGAGGGGACCCTTCGAGATCAGGAAATCGCCCTCGAGGACGCGCTCGAGCGGACTGTCCGTGGCCTCGGCCTGGAACAGCAGCTGCAGCGCCTGACTGCGGGCAAGCGTACGCCCGCGATAAACCTTAAGGCTCAAAGGTTACTCCTTGGGGAAAACGAGGCCGTCGATGCAAACGTCAACGCGCTCGACCTCGACGCCCACCTGGGCGTCGATGGCGGCAACCACGGCGGCGCGAACGGCCTCGGCGAGTTTCTTGAACGGATAGCCAAAGAACACCACGACGCGCACAGTAAGCGCGAGTTTGTCGCCAATGACCTCGGCCTCGACCGCCGGCTCGGAAGCCGGGGCCTTGGACGAAAGCATCATGGAGACAAGGTTGGTGGCAAGGTCCTTGACGCCCACGGAGGCGATGCCCTCGACATCCGTGACGGCGCGCGAGACGATGGCGGTCAGAACATCGGGCGAAATGCCGATGCCGTCAATCTTGATTTCCTGGGGCATGAGTCCTCCTAGAAGAGTTGGTTGCTAGACGCGGGAGACGAACTTGCCGTCGCGGGTGTCAACCTTAATGACCTCGCCCTCGTTGAGGTACATGGGGACCTGGATGACAGCGCCGGTGTCGATCGTGGCCGGCTTGGTGGAACCCTGGACGGTGTCGCCCTTAAAGCCCGGGTCGGTCTGGACGATGGTGGTCTCGATGAACATCGGCGGGGTCACGCCCATGAGCTCGTCGTCGGCGAAGAGCAGCTGGCAAATGTCGTTCTCGCGCAGCCACTTGGAGTTCTCGCCCACCATGTCCTCGGGAACGGGAACCTGCTCATAGGTCTCGTTGTCCATGAAGATGTAGTCGGCGCCATCGTTGTAGAGGTACTGGAACTCACGGGTGGTGAGCATGACGCTCTCGAACTTGGTGCCGGCGTTGCAGGTGTTCTCGACGACGCGGCCGCTCTTGATGTCGCGGGTCTTGTAGCGCACAAACGCGCCACCCTTGCCCGGCTTGACATGCTGGAACTCGACGATGGTGTAGACCTTGTCCTTAATGCGGAGACCGAGGCCGTTCTTGAAGTCGGCGGTAGAGATAGTAGGCATAGCGACCTTTCTTGTTATTGGCTAGACGCACAAACGTCCAAATTACATACGAGCGAAATTATACACTTGCAGACGGCGGCTGCGGCGAGCGCATAAAAAGAGAACGCGGGACGCCCGAATCGATCCGGACGCCCCGCCTCCAAAAACCCAAATGGATGGTTTAGCAATCGATAATATGCAGGTCGTGCGGGGTCTTGGTGAAGGGCTCATAGCCGTTCTCGGTGACGACGCCGTAGTCCTCCAGGCGCACGCCGCCCACGCCGGGCAGGTACACGCCGGGCTCCATGGTGATAACCGAGCCGACCTCGATGATGTTCTTGCTGCGGTTGAAGTTGGGCAGCTCGTGGATGTCGATACCGACACCATGGCCCAGGCCGTGGTTGTAGTAATCGCCATAGCCGGCATCGCCGATGATCTTCTTGGAAAGCTTGAAAATGTCGTTGCCCTCGACGCCCGGATGGATGGCGGCGACGCACTCCTCGTGGGTGCGGCGCACGAGCGCGTACAGGTCGAGCTGCTCCTGGGTGGGCTCACCCATCACGACGGTACGAGTCATATCGGAGCGGTAGTCGCAGTAGCCCGCGCCGTAGTCCATCAGGACAAAGTCGCCCTTCTCGATCACGCGGTCGCTTGGGACGGCATGCGGGTTGGCGGTATTGGGGCCACTCGCCACGATGGAGCCGAAGGCCAGGCTGTCGGCGCCATTGGCGAACATAAAGTTCTCGAGCTCGTTGCGAACCTGCTTCTCGGTCATACCGGGCTTAATAAAGCCGAGCATGTGCTGGAAGGCGGCATCGGTGATCGACTGCGCATGGCGCATGAGCTCGATCTCCTCGGCATCCTTTATGGCACGCATCTTGCGGATGTCGTCATGCATCAGCGGCAGCATGCAGGCAATGGAGCGGTCCTCCAGACCACGCTGAATACCCTGGTAGAAGTTAATCTGCATGTCATCCTCGACGGCGCAGACACGGCATTTGTTGGCCGCAATCTTGCCGGCGACCCAGCCGGGGATGGTGCCCTCGTCCATGTCGTAGACCCAGGGGCTGCAGGCGGGCGTGTTCTCCTCAAAACTGTTGAGATAGCGCGAGTCGGTGTGGAACAGGCACTGATCGGCCGTAATAAACGCGGCGTGAGGGAACTCGAAGGTGTAGTCGAAGATGCCCTTCACGCCCGTGAGCCAACGGAGGTTGGCCTCGTCGCGCACGACGATGGCGTCGTAGCCGCGCTCGGCCATCAGGGCACGGACACGCTCGATACGACCGGCAGGACCGGCAGCAAACTCAGACATGCAGATTCCTTTCTTGTTGTCCTCATAAAAGCGGGACGGGTCCCGATCGAAAGACGGATTCGCACGCGATCCGCAACCGATTGAAAACCCGCACCTCAACATGATACGAAAGACGATGGATGTCAATAAAACTTAGAGAAGTTCTTTGCGAGAAGCCAAGTAGGCGTGAGCATGGCGCTCAAGAATCTCGTCCTCAACGCTCGTTAGACGAATGGCGCCAAGTGCCGCGGGCAGCGGCAACATGCTGCGGTTCGAGCGGGCGAACTGCTGCTTGCGGAACTCCTCGATATATGCGGCAGGCTCCAGATCGAAGGCAAGCTCCTCGATACCAAAGTCCTCCAGGCAGTCATCAACCTCAAACACGTAGTCGATATCGAAGTCGCAGGCATCATGTGCTAGGCGCGCCTCAAAGCGCATACCTTCGGACAACAGCTGGTAGGCAGGGACCTGCGAAGCGGCATCGCCCAAGCAGGCGCGCAGGGTACGCTCCCCCGTCTTGCCAAAATCGAGCGCATGGCGGGCGCTCGGGTTCGTGGCCATCAGTACGTCCTTGCGGGCAGTCTGAGACCACTGAACGGCATTGACGAGCGCGACCTCCTCGCCCGCGAGAATCTCGGGGACGGTCTCGGTAAACTGATTCCAACGGGACTTGCTGCTCGAAAGCATGGTGCCAACAAGTACCGCATAACCGAGCTTGAGGTCCTCGGGGTCCGCTTCGCGAACAAGTTCGAGGTCACACACGACCAAGCCCGGCTCGGGACGGAACGCGATAGCGGGAAGCGCATTCGCCGACGAGGCGACGAGCGGCTTCATGGTCGTCGCGACCGTGAGCATGGCGTCGAACGTCGTCGGCAGCAAGGCGCACTCGGTGCGACCGCACCACTGATTGGCACACCAGCAAACGACCGAGCAGGTCGCCGTGTCGCCGACAGCGACAACGAGATCGTCGCAGGTAATGCCGTTAGCCGACAGGGCGCCAAAAACGGTATCGGCATCGGCCAGCGTAGCACCGGCAGGCGAAACCTCGAGGACAAGCGGCGACACGGCAAAACCGGCGTCGACCAGCGCATGCTCGACAACCTCGCCAAAACGCTCGGATGTGGCGCTGTTCCAAACCACCATCGCCCGCTTGGGTTTGCCCACAGCCGAGGCAAACATGCGCGACAGCTCCTCGAACGCGCCCAATCCGACGCGGACATCGACACTGCGGTTTTGGAAATTGATAAGTTGACGGCGAATCATAGCAGTCCACGCTCCAAAAGCATCTCGGCACAAAGGTAGGAAACGTCCTCGAAGGACTTGTTGCGAATATCAAGGGTAAGATCGGCAGCTTGACGATACAACGGACGGCGATGCTCAAAGAGCAGCGCCGCGTGCTCGGGCGAGCGGAAATCGGGACGCGTGTCGGAGCGGCGGATCTGGCGCATCGAATCCTCAAAATCGCCCTCGAGGTACACGCAGGTACCCATCTGGTGCATAAGCTCGATATTGACCGGCGTCTCGACAATGCCACCACCGCACGAAACCAGCAGGCTGCGCTCGCTTTGGAGCGAACGGAGCGCCGAGGTTTCGAGCTCGCGAAAGCGCTCCTCGCCCTCGGTTTCAAAAATCTCGGTTACCGATTTGCCGCAACGGCGCACGACAAGGCGGTCGGTATCAATAAACCGACGCTTGAACATCGTGCCCACGTTGCGTGCGAGCGTCGATTTGCCCGCACCCAAAAACCCGATAAAGAAGATATGGTCGCAGCCGTGCTTGGTATGCTGGGACATGACGAAACCTATTCCTCGCAGGGAAGGTCGCGCAGGGCCCGGCGCTCAAAGATACGGAAGATCTGCGTATACCACAGGTCCTGAGTTGCCTGTGGCTTTACCAAGATCGTGTCGACGCCGGCAAAGTTACCGCTCCACACGTCCGTGTACAGCTGGTCACCGATCAGCACAGCCTCATCGGCCGTGGCGCCCAAGCGCTTAAGACCGGCCTTGAGAGCAAACGGTGCAGGCTTCATGGCATGGCTGATGGCCTCGAGCCCCAGCTCGCGTGCTGAGCTCATGACCTGGTCGCGATGCCAGTTGTTCGACACCATGCACAGCTTAAAGCCCTTGGCACGAGCGGCGTCGAGCCAGGCCGAGACGGCAGCGGGAACCTGCTCGGTATCACGCGGCACCAGGGTGTTATCGCGGTCGAGCAAAATGGCGCGCTTGCCGTCGGCCCAAAGGGCATCGAGGTCGATGCGGTCGACCGAGGCAACATATCGTTTGGGGCTGAAAATCCTCATGTTTAATTCCAAGACTGTTGGTGCTCTTCGTAGGTCTGAGAGAAATACTCCTCGTCCTGCGTAATGTAGAAATACAGGTCATCGGAGTCGGTGGGCTCAAGGGTTGCCTTGAGCGCCTCGAGTGACGGAGAGCAGATGGGCGTGGGCGGCAGGCCCTCGTGCTTATAGGTGTTATACGGGCTATCGCTCTGCAGGTCGTCGGCGGTAACCTCGCCGCCGGTGACATACATCATGGTCGCATCGCTATTGAGGTAGCACAGACCATCGAGCTTGCCGGCAAGACGGTTGTAGAACACCGAGGCGACATGCGCGCGCTGCTCGGCGTTGAGGCCTTCGCGCTCAACGATGGAAGCGAGATTGATGATGTCGTAATCGGACATCTCCACGCCGTAGCGCTCCTTGATTTTGGCCTCGCAGCCGGCAAAATCGAGCGACTTGTACTCGGTGTTGAATTGATCGAGCATGGCGCGAATCACATCATCGGCGCTCGGTTTCTTACCCAACGAATAGGTCTTGGGGAATAGGAAGCCCTCGAGCGAATCGTTTGCAGCGCCCTCAAGGAAGCTATAGTCCTTCACATAGTTGGAGGCCTTTGCCTGATTGAGGAAGTCTTCCTTGGAGATACTGTCGTATGCCTTGGCCACGCGATCGGCGACCTGGTCAACCGTCAGGCCCTCTGGGATAGTCAGTGCATCGGAGCTCGCATTGGGGCCCTCCATGAGCTGCTGAACGACCTCGGTCGCGTCCATGAGCGTGGTGAACGAGTAGGTGCCGGGCTTGAGCGACATGTCGGCGTTGAGCTTTTTGACCGCCGCGTAATAATCCTTGGGATTTTCGACGATATGGTTCTCGGAGAGAATCGAAGCGATGCTGTCACCCGAGGCACCATCGGGAATAGTGATAGTAACCCTGTCTCTTATACACATCTGACGCTGCCGACGATCTTAC
>CABSNA010000072.1 GCA_902478865.1 uncultured Collinsella sp. | reverse complement strand
TCGAGCCCCAGCTTGGTCGAAAGGTGCACCACGTTGACCGGAGCGTCCCCGGCCAACTGCGCCAGATACAGCAGGCGGCTCACGGCCTCGGCCTCACACACGTCTGGACGGCTGAGCGCATGGCCCTCGGGCCCGTGGATACCCTGCTCAAACACGCGCTTCTGCAGCGCGTTGACCAACGTGCCGTTCTCGCAATGCACGCACAGGATACCGCCCACGCGCTTGAGCTCCTCCAGCACCTCGAGCGTCTCGGCGTCGTCCAGGCGCAGGTGGTCATAGGCAAAGTAGGTCTTAAACGACGACACGCCCGCCTCGCGCATGGCCGAAAGATCGGCGCGGTTGCGTTCATTCCACTCGGCGAGTGCCATATGAAACGCGTAGTTGGCCGTGCAGGTTCCGTCGGCGCGGCGATGCCACTCGGCCAAGGCATCGGGCATGGTCACGCCGCGATCGGCCGTCGCGTAGTCCACGATGGTCGTCGTACCGCCGCAGGCAGCCGCACGCGTACCGGTCTCAAAGCTATCGGCCGTCCAATCCATGCCAGTCCAGCACTGCATGTGCGTGTGGCCGTCGATAAAGCCGGGGAACACCCAACAGTCGGTGGCGTCCTGGACGGTATCGCCCTCGCCCGGCTCGATTGCCGCGGCGATCCGCACAATCTTATCGCCCTCCATGGCAAGATCGGCGCGGCGAAGCCCCTGGGGCGTCACGAGCGCGCCGTTTTTGATGATGATCATAATTGCTCCTTATTTATTGATGCAGTTGGCCACGCGATCAAAATACGAGCAGGCGGCGATATGCTCCGTTATGCGTTGCTGTCCCTTGGCGGTATCGACGTCCCACAGCTCGTAGGCACGCGCCTCGACCAGCACCACGTCGGTACGGTCCTTGAGGATCGAACCGCCGCCGTCCTTGCCCTCAAGACACATAAGTGCATCGAACAGTTCCGCCGGAAAGAGCACCGGGCTCGAAGGCTCACCGTTGCACGCAAGACGCACCGGATGTTTGCGGCCACACTCGTCAAACGCACGAACCATAGCCTCAAAAGAACCCGAACTCACGAGCGGCTGGTCGCCCGGCAAAAAGAGGCAACCTTTCCAGTTGCGTTCGACTCCCCACGAAAGGCCCGCACGGACGCTTTCGCTGCGCAGCTCGCCATCGTGCAGCACGCACGGGCAATGCTTGTCCTCGCAAATCTGGGCGACCTCGGGCCAAAGCGTCGAAACCACGACGTCAAAGCCCCGGGGAACCGAATCGATGGTCCGGGCAATCAGCGGCTCGCCATAGATATCGGCAAGCATCTTGTTAGAGCCAAACCGCTTGCCCTCGCCCGAAGCCATAATGACGCATCCAAGTTTCATGGTGATACCTCCCCTGAAACCATCGTACCCATAACTCGCGCCGCGGGCATCTACATCGAAAGCGCTTATCCCGCACGCCCGCGATGCAAAAAGGGGCACCCCGCCGGTTGGCAGAGCGCCCCCTTTACATGGCTTACCTCAACCCGGCTTTAGGCCTGGAGCCAACGGGCGGTGTTGCGCTCGTCGAGGGCCTTGAGGGTAGCGGCGGGATCGGCAACCTTCTGCAGGAACATCATGGCTGCGATGGCGTACGGCTTGTAGCTGGCCTCCTTGTACATGCCCACGCGGTGCATGTCGAAGACGTCGGCGTTAACCTCGCCGTGCTCGCAGGAGACACCGGAGATGTCGGCGGGCAGCGGGTGCATAAAGATGGTGTCCTGGCCGTTGGCAGTCTTCTTCATGAGCTCGGTCGTGGAGCACCAGTCCTGATGGGTGGCGTTCTGGGCGAGCAGCTCCTTCTCGAGCGCGGCGATGCCGGCGTCGTCGCCCTCGGCGTACAGGTTGGTGCGCTTCTCCATGGCGGCAAACGGAGCCCAGCTCTTGGGGATCACGATGTCGGCGCCCTCGAAGGCCTCGGCCATAGTGTTGACCTGCTTAAAGGTGGTGCCGGACTCGGCGGCATAACCCTTGGCGCGCTCGACGACCTCAGGCATGAGGTCGTAGCCCTCGGGGTGGGCCAGGGTGACGTCCATGCCAAAGCGGGGCAGCAGGCTGATCAGCGACTGCGGGCAGGACAGCGGCTTGCCGTAAGAGGGCGAATAAGCCCAGGTGACGGCAACCTTCTTGCCCTTGAGGTTCTCGAGGCCGCCAAACTCGTTGATGAGGTAGAGCATGTCGGCAGAGGACTGCGTGGGGTGATCGGAGTCGGACTGCAGGGAGATGAGCGTGGGACGGTGATCCAGAACGCCGTCCTCGTAAGCCTGCTGGACAGACTCGGAGACCTCGGCCATGTAGGCGTCGCCCTTGCCGATGTACATGTCATCGCGGATGCCGATGACGTCGGCCATGAAGGAGATCATGGTAGCGGTCTCGCGGACGGTCTCGCCGTGAGCGATCTGGGACTTCTTCTCGTCCAGGTCCTGCAGCTCAAGGCCGAGCAGGTTGGCGGCCTTAGAGAAGGAGAAGCGCGTACGGGTGGAGTTGTCACGGAACAGGGAGACGGCCAGGCCCGAGTCGAAGATCTTGGACGAAACGTTGTTCTCGCGCAGCTCGCGCAGGGCGTCGGCGACGATGTAGAGCGCCTTGAGCTCATCGGTGGTCTTGTCCCAGGTGTGCAGGAAGTCGCTGCCGTACATACCCTTAAAATCGAGGCCGTTCAGCTGCTCGACGAGCTCGGTAAACTTGACGTCCATGTAAATGTCCTTTCTAAAGGTGAAACGATCGCAATGAGTAGACGTGCTCCGGCATGCGCGTGTGGCTAGAACATGCAGAGCACTATGACGAGGACCCGCCACCGTTGAGGAAGCATGGGAGATAACGACCGCGGGCCCCGAGTCAACAGGGGATGCCGGGGACACGAGCGGCCCCCGGCTCAACAAGATCGAGGAATGGGACTAATCGATCTTGTTGTTGGTCAGACCGGCGCGGAACACGGTGGCGTCGCCATCGGCCTGGCTCGGATCGTAGAGGTTCAGGGCAGCCACATACATGGCGGCAGCGGTGACCAGGTCGTCCTTGTAGGTGACCTCGTTGGGAGCGTGAGCCTGAGACTCGGCACCCGGGCCAAAGCCGACGCAGGGGATGCCATAGCGGCCCTGGATGGAAACGCAGTTCGTGGAGAAGGTCCACTTGTCGCACAGCGGACGACCGGTGCGCTTGTCCATGCTGGGCTCGCAGCCGATGCGCTCGTCACCGAACATGGCCTTGTGGGCGTCGACGAGGGCCTTGACGTGCGGAGCGGTCTCCTTGTTGATCCACGTGGGGAAGTAAGCCTCGGTCTCGTAAACCTCGCCGGTCCAGGACGGACGGTCGTACATGTACATGGAGACCTTCACGTCGTCGCCGTACTTCTTGGCGGCCGGCAGGTTGCGGATCTCGTCCAGGCAAGACTCCCAGGTCTCACCGGCGGTCATACGACGGTCGATGGAGATGGCGCAGGAGTCAGCGACAGCGCAGCGGCTGGGGCTGGTGTAGAAGATCTGGCTGACGGTGCAGGTGCCGCGGCCCAGGAAGCGGGCGTCCTCGAAGTACTCGGGGTTGTACTTAGGGTCGAGCATCTTGACGAGGCCCTTGATGTCGGTCGACTCGTCGCAGCCGTTGTTGTTGAGGGCGCGGACGTCGGCGATGATGTCGGCCATCTTGTAGATGGCGTTGTCGCCGCGGTCGGGAGCGGAACCGTGGCAGGAGGTGCCGTGAACGTCGACGCGGATCTCCATGCGGCCGCGGTGACCGCGATAGATGCCGCCGTCGGTGGGCTCGGTGGAAATGACGAACTCGGGCTTAATGCCGTCCTTGTTGTAGATGTACTGCCAGCACATGCCGTCGCAGTCCTCTTCCTGGACGGTGCCGACGACCATGATCTTGTAGCCCTCGGGGATGAGGCCCATGTCCTTCATCATCTTGGCAGCATAGGTAGCAGAAGCCATGCCACCCTCCTGGTCGGAGCCGCCGCGGCCGTAGATGATCTCGTCGGTCTCGTAGCCCTCATAGGGATCGGCATCCCAGTTCTCGATGTTGCCGATGCCGACGGTGTCGATGTGAGAGTCGATGGCGATGATCTTGTCGCCCTCGCCCATAAAGCCCATGACGTTACCCAAGCCATCGACCTTGACCTCGTCATAGCCGAGGCTCTCCATCTCGGCCTTGATGCAGGCGACAACCTCACCCTCCTCGCAGGACTCAGAGGGGTGAGAGATCATGGCGCGCAGGAAGCGAGTCATATCAGCACGATGGGACTCAGCAGCAGCCTTGATAGCGTCGAAATCGAGTTCTTTAGCCATTGTTCATAACCTTTCAAACGAAGGGATCTACCTGTGAGGTGGCGGAGCGATACCTATTTACTCCGCCCAGTATTAGCAAGTGGGGTATTCGCCTTCCCAGACGATGCGGCGATACTGGTCGGGGTCCGTGTCACCTTCCGTGGAGAAGCAGAGCACGGAGCTCGTCTTGTCCAGGCCGATGAGCTCCTTGAGCTCGGCGTACTCGGGATCGAGCATGAGGGTCTCGACCAGGCCGGTGGTCACCGCGCCGGACTCGCCGGAGATGACGCGCGGGTCGCCCTTCTCGGGGGCGCCCAGGGTGCGCATGCCGCGAGCGGTGACCCAGTCGGGGCAGGACACGAAGGCGGTGGTGTGGTTGCGTAGGATATCCCAGCCCAGAATGTTGGGCTCGCCGCAGCACAGGCCGGCCATGATGGAGGGCATGTCGCCGTCCACGATGCGCGGGTCGCCGTCGCCGGCGGCAGCGCCCTTGTACAGGCAGGCGGCAGGCGCGCACTCGACCACGACGAAGGTGGGCGGGTTATCGGGATACAGGTTGGTGAAATAGCCCACCACGGCGCCGGCGAGCGAACCCACGCCAGCCTGGACAAACACGTGCGTCGGGCGGTTGATGGCCATCTCGCGCAGCTGCTCGGCAGCCTCGGAAGCCATGGTGCCGTAGCCCTCCATGATCCAGGACGGGATCTTCTCGTAGCCCTCCCAGGCGGTGTCCTGAACGATGACGCCGCGCTCGCAGGCATCGGCCTCGGCGGCGGCCATGCGCACGCACTCGTCGTAGTTGACCTCTTCGATGGTCACCGTGGCGCCCTCGGCGGCGATGTTATCGAAGCGTGGCTTGGTGGAACCCTTGGGCATGTGCACGACGGCCTTCTGGCCCAGCTTGTTGGCAGCCCATGCCACGCCGCGGCCATGGTTGCCGTCGGTGGCGGTAAAGAAGGTGGCCTGGCCAAAGTCCTTGGCAAGCTGATCGGAGGTCAGGTAATCGAAGGTGCACTCGGCAACGTCCTTGCCGGTCTCGTCGGCAATGTAGTTGGCCATGGCAAACGAACCGCCCAGGACCTTAAAGGCGTTGAGGCCAAAGCGATAGCTCTCGTCCTTAACGCACAGGTTGGACAGGCCCAGGCGCGCGGCCTGGCCATCCAGGCGGGCAAGCGGAGTGACGGTGTACTGGGGGAACGACTGGTGGAAGGCGCGGGCCTTCTTCACGTGGTCGAGGCTCATGATTCCCAAGTGCTTGTCATCGCTCTTGGGCATCGTGTTGCCCGCCCACTGGATCTTATCGGCCATACGGTGAACTCCTTAAGTTCTCTCTTGCCGGCCCCCGCATACGCGTTTCAGCCCGATCCCATTCACACGGCTGAACTTTTATGTGGATGCCAAACAAAAAGTTTGTTAGCACTGTTCTATCACACTTTTTGATTGGAAAACCTAACAAATTGTTTGTTGCCGTAATCGGTACCTTTTCGCCGCCGAACGGTCACATAACACAGCGACGCTTTCGTTATTTGCGAACAAGTGGGGTTTATGGCACAGTGAGCCCAAACTAATTTTTAGGAAGGCACCCATGACCCCCGCACAGATTGAGTTCTACAAGCGCCTTGCACACGGCCTGGCGCTCCAATTTGGCCCCAACTGCGAAGTCGTCGTCCACGACCTGGAGACCGAGGACGTGGACCGCTCCATCGTAGTGATCGAAAACGGCCACGTCAGCGGGCGCAAACTGGGTGACGGCCCCAGCCATATTGTGCTTGAATCCATGCACGAGGGCACCGCCGACGTGCACGACCGCGAGCCGTACCTCACCAAAACCGCCGATGGCAAGCTGCTCAAGTCCTCGACCATCTTTATCCGCAACGATGAGGGCAAGCCCGTCGGCATTTTGGGCATCAACTTTGACATTACGCTTATGAAGGCTTTTGAGCGTTCGCTCGACGCCTTTACCGGCACCGGCGGCACGGGCTACACCGAGCCCGAGCCCATTACCAAGAACATCGGCGACCTGCTCGAGGACCTGCTGCACGAGTGCGAGCAGTTTGTGGGCAAGCCCGCGGCGCTCATGACCAAAGATGAGCGCATTCGCGCCATTGGCTACCTCGACCGTCGCGGCGCCTTCCTCATTTCCAAGTCGAGCGAGCGCGCCTGCGAGTTCTTTGGCATCTCCAAGTACAGCTTCTATAGCTACCTCAATGAGGCCAAGGCGGCGGCCGACGACAAGTAGGCACTCGCCTGGATTGCCCCTCCCCTTTTGGGCGCGAGTTCTGGAAAGCATGAATCCAAGACCGAGCCGCTTGGGAAGTTCCATATAATCGATGTCATTAGTATTTCGAAAGGGTGGAACAGAATGGCGTTGAGCAAGGCATCATGCACCGGTCGCGGATTGATTCCAGCAATTGGTGGACATGTGCACCGCATGTTCGATGAGGGTGAAGACGACCTGTTTTCGCTGAGCCTTGACGACGTGATGGATGATCGCCCGTGGACCGCCGACGAACTCATGGGCGGCGGGGCTCGCCCGTCAAGCCCCAATCCCGCACTTGCGCCTAAGCCCGCATCTGCGCCGACTCCTGCGCAGCCGCCTGTTTCGACGCCCGCGTCTACGCCCGCACCCACTTCGGCGCCCACGCCCGCTCCTGTCTCTTATACACATCTGACGCTGCCGACGATCTTACGCG
>CABSNA010000071.1 GCA_902478865.1 uncultured Collinsella sp. | reverse complement strand
ACGTGAAAGCCAACCTGCCCGTCCGCGCGCGCCGGCGCCCAGCCCTCGGGCACGTCCTCGGCCGGCGTCCCCGCCGGAGCGATGGGCGCAATGTCGCACTTGCTCTTGGTAATGAGCAGCGGATGGCACATGGGGATGATGTCGCTCGTGCGTTTGATGGCCATGATGCCCGCCACGCGCGCGCAGGCAAGCACGTCGCCCTTTTTGGCGCGGTCCTGCAGCACCATGGCCTGCGTCTCGGGATGCATGAGGATGGTGCCCTCGGCGATGGCGATGCGATGGGTCTCGGCCTTGTCGGACACGTCGACCATACGTACCTCGCCCTTGGCGTCCACGTGCGTCAGTTCGTCGCGACGGGCGTCGCGGGCGGGCTCGGCGACAGCGCTGGCAGACGGCTGCGCGGACGCGTCGGCGCTGCCAGCATTCGCCGCAGCCGTGACTTTGTGGGCAGACATCGCGGCCCCGCGAGCGGCCTTGGTGGCATCGGCGTACCTGCTCTTGGCCATATGATCATCCTCCGATTTGGGACATAAATCGTTGCGTGCCCTCAATTATCGCGTGTTCCTGCGGTTTGTGGGCCACGGCATCGCGCCAAATCGAAAGTACCTGCATATCATCACCACGGCGCAGCGCCTCACGCACCGAATACTCGGCATCGCTAAACAGGCACGGACGCACGTTGCCATCGGCCGTCAGGCGCAGACGGTTGCAATTCGCACAAAAATGATTGGACATGGCGCTGATGAAGCCAACCGTTCCCGCCGCACCCGAAAAGTGCCAATAACGTGCGGGGCCCGCGCCGGCAGGAGCGTCGTTGATGTCAAGCGGCTCGAGCTCGCCCAGACCCACCGCGGCGGCCCCGGCATTGATGCGCGCCCGCAGCTCATCACTCGGCACGGTGTCGCTCGCATCCCACAGCTCGGGATTGAGCGCGGGCACATGCGGGTCCACAGCGCAATGCGAGCTCGTGCGCTCGTCGCCGATGGGCATGTATTCGATAAAGCGCAGGTGGATGGGGCGGTCGAGCGTGAGCCGCGCGAGGGCCGCCACATCCTGGTTGAGCCGGCGCACTACAACGCAGTTGACCTTAACGGGCTCAAAGCCCCAAGCCAGCGCCGCATCGATGCCAGCCATGGTCTGCTCGAGCCGACCCAGGCGCGTGATCTTTCCAAAGAGCGTAGGGTCGAGCGTGTCGAGCGAGATGTTGACGCGGTTAAGCCCCGCGTCCTTGAGCTGCGGCGCCAGCTTGGGCAGCAGGGCTCCGTTGGTGGTGAGCGAGATGTCCTCGATCCGCGGAATCGCGCGGATGTCGCGAATGAGCGGGATGATACGGCGGCTGACCAGCGGCTCGCCGCCCGTCAGGCGTACGCGGCGAATGCCCTCCCCCGCCACCAAGCGCACAAAGCGGGCGATTTCCTCGGCGCTGAGTAGCTCGTCGTGTGCACGGGGCGCCACGCCATCGGCCGGCATGCAGTAAATGCAGCGGAAATTGCACTTGTCGGTAACGGCAATGCGCAGGTAGTTGATATCGCGGCCAAAGCCGTCATGTTGCACGTGCCCGTCCACGCAGCCCTCCCCTCACGCGGCGTTTTATTCTTCGGAAAACATAATACCCCACGGGAGAATCATGCCGACACCCGTACGACAGGACAGGTCGCTTCGAGCAAAACGGACTTCCCAAGCCCATCCTCAACACACAGACCATCACAACATTCGATGCTTTTCCCGATTTTGGCAAAAAACGTCGAATGTTGTGATGGTTTGCCTGCCCACGGCAC
This sequence comes from uncultured Collinsella sp., assembly GCA_902478865.1. Lineage (GTDB taxonomy): Bacteria > Actinomycetota > Coriobacteriia > Coriobacteriales > Coriobacteriaceae > Collinsella. Next base: position 5,308 of record CABSNA010000071.1, on the reverse strand, counting down.
CCCGCAGAAGGGCCAAAGCGCCCCTAAAGGCCGCCGTCCCAGTGCCGAATCACGAATTCTCGCAGGTCGTTCTGCCGCTTTTGGAACGCTTCGCTTCGGTCGCACTTAAGGCCTATCGCAAGCGCGATGGCGTTCATCGCCCGGTGCAATTGCAGCTGATGGGCAAACTGAGTCCCGGTGAGGACGATCATCTTAAAGCCCAGCGCGCTCAGCACAGTCATACGCTCCGCATCCGACGCGCTGCGCTGTTTATCAAGATGGTCCGAGCCGTTGTATTCAATTCCCGTACCGCTCGCAGGCGCATATACGTCAATCTCGAAATACCCGGCCTTAGCGAGATACTTGAACTCGTTGGGAACATCGACCCGATGGTTGAGCTCGATCTTGGTGTATCCCAGCCCTCCCTGGGAACGTTTTGCTACGACCATGATTGCGGTGGCCGTCTCCATGGGCGATCGCGCGCCATCGTGCACGCGCTTGAGCACGGCGGCCGCGCGTATAGCCCCCTGACGAGATCGGTTCTCATTGCAATAGGCAATCAAGTCGGCAACGGTATACCTCTGCCCCATCTCGATATAATCGCCTGTCGACAGATGATTCAAATGGTATCGGGCACAGATTTCGTAGCCATATTCCAGCTGCTCGGGCTCGCTCATCCACGAACCCGCTTGGACAAAGCACATGACCTCATCAACCACCAGAAGGCCCTCTGCCACCTCGATAAGATGGCCTGGAGGTACCGGCGCTCCAAACACGTGGCACCTAAATCCAGCCGGCGTCGAGCGCTCAAAATCGAAGTTGACGAGCGTATCGATATGATCGAGCTCTTCTCGTGGAATACCAAGCGAAACCAGATAGTCGGTAACGATCCCAACTGCCGTTGAAGCCCTCAGCCCCTTGGCATGGAGTCCCAATTTGGGCAGGCTCGCGGTCGGCTCCGCCTCGTTAGCAAGCGAGTCCTCATCGTATAGGCTGCTTGCTCGCGAGAGCGGCTCGGACGGGCGCGCCACGTTGTGGTACAGCCAGGCAGTCTTATGGGACAGGACGATCGGCAGGTCCATGAGCCCTCCAATGGAGTCGGATAACCAACCTTATTCCCCTGCCCACGGGTCCGCACACCTTCGTGCGCAAGAAAGCGATTCCACCCGGTCGAGCGGCAGAAAAAACATCACAACATTCGATGCTTTTCCCGATTTTGGCAAAAAACGTCGAATGTTGTGATGGTTTGAGGCGAGGTGAGGGGCACGGAAGGGCCAAAGCATCGTGCTCGACCGGGTTAATCCAACTCTTTTAAGCCATGCGCCAGTTGCCAGTACTCACCGTGCTGGGCGAGCAGCTCTTCGTGCGTGCCGCGCTCGATGATGCGGCCGTGTTCGAGGACCATGATGGCATCGGCGTCGCGGACGGTGGACAGGCGGTGCGCGATCATAAACGTGGTGCGTCCGCGCATGATGCGGTCCATGCCGCGCTCGATGAGCTTTTCGGTGCGCGTGTCGATGGAGCTCGTGGCCTCGTCCAGGATGAGCACCGGCGGGTCGGCGACGGCCACGCGCGCGATGGCGAGCAGCTGGCGCTGGCCCTGCGACAGGTTGGCGCCGTCGGCCGTGACCGGCGTATCGTACCCTCTAGGCAGGCGGCGGATAAACGAATCAGCGCAGGCGGCCTCGGCAGCGGCGCGCACCTCCTCGTCGGTCGCGTCGAGCTTGCCAAAGCGGATGTTCTGCGCAATGGTGCCGCTAAACAGGTGCGTGTCCTGCAGCACAATGCCAAGCGACCCGCGCAGGCTGGCCTTGGCAATGTGCTTGACGTCGATGCCGTCGTACGTGATCTCGCCGTCATCGACCTCGTAGAAGCGGTTGATGAGGTTGGTGATGGTCGTCTTTCCGGCGCCCGTGGAGCCCACAAAGGCGATCTTTTGGCCCGGCTTGGCAAACAGGTTGAGATCCGTGAGCACGCGGGTGCCCGGCACGTAGGAAAAGTCCACGGCATGGAAGCGCACGTCGCCGGCAAGCGGGACCAAGCCGCACGTGAGCTCGGTACCGTCGGCAGCCACCGCGCGGCCCGACTCATCAACAGCAGCCACATCATGCAGGTGCCCGTACGCGCCCACGCCCTGGCCCTCGGGAATCTTCCACGCCCACGCGGCATCGCCCGTCTGCACCAGTTCCACGCGACCCTCGTCCACCTCGGGCTCAAGATCCATGGCGGCAAACAGGCGCTCGGCACCGGCCAGCGCGTTGAGCAAAAAGTTGCCCAGCTGCGTAAACTGGTTGATGGGCATGGCGGCCTGACGCACAAAGACCAGGTAGCTTGCGAGCGCACCCACGTCGGCCAGACCGTTGATGCAGAGCATGCCGCCCGCCACCGCAACGATGGCGTAGTTGGCATATCCGATCACCACGGTCATGGGCACCATCGAGTTGGCGTAGGCTTGCGCGGCGCCACCGGTGCGGCGCAGCTCTTGGTTGCGCGCGTCAAAACCAGCCACGTTGGCCTGCTCGTGATTAAAGACCTTGATGACCTTTTGGCCCGAGACCATCTCTTCGATATATCCGTCCAGGTCGCCAAGCGACGCCTGTTGGGCGGCAAAAAAGCGCTTGGAACGCATGCCCGAGTAGCGAGCGTACAGCACAATGGCCACATCGCACACGAGCGTGATAATCGTGAGCTGCCAGTTGAGGATGATGAGCATGGCCGTGGTGCCGACCACCTGGATGCTCGCCTGAATCACGTTGGCAAAGCTGTTGTTGAGCGCCTCGGAGACGGTGTCGACGTCGTTGGTAAAGAAGCTCATGATGTCACCCGAGCGCGTGCTGTCGAAGTAGCTCAGCGGCAGCATCTGGATGTGCGCGAACAGGTCGCGGCGAATATCGGACACCACGCGTTGGGCCGCGCGCACCATGATCTGCGAGTAGCCCAGAGCCGAGAGCACGCCCGCGGCGTAGATGGCAGCGGTAAAGATAACCTGCCTAGCGAGCAGTTCCTCGCCGCCCGTTGCCAAACCGTTGACGATGGGGCGCACCATGTAGGTGCCGGCGAGGCTCGCGATGGCGGCGACGGAGGCGAGCACGCCCACCGCGAGCAACGAGAACTTGGCGTGACCCATGTAGGAGAGCAAGCGGCGAAGCGTCTGCGTCAGATTGGTGGGACGGGCCTGAGCGGATGTCTTAGGCATGGCGCTCACCCCCTTCCGTGGCTTGAGGTGATCCACTGGGGCCAGAGGAAGACAGGGCATTTGCGCCATCCACGACGCCCGCATCCCCCGCAAACTCCATCTGCGAGGCATAGATCTCCTGATAAATGGCGTCGCCCGCCAGCAGCTCCTCGTGCGTGCCCACACCGTGGACACGGCCGTCGTCCAACACAATAATGCGGTCGGCATCCATGACGCTCGCAATGCGCTGTGCGATGACAATCACCGTCGTATTGGGAATCTGAGCAATATGCTCACGAATCTTGGCGTCGGTCGCCATATCGACCGCGCTGGTCGAATCGTCAAAGATGAGCACACGCGGATGTTTGAGCAATGTACGCGCGATGCACAGGCGCTGCTTCTGCCCGCCCGAGACACCGGCACCGCCCTGGCCCAGATAGCCGTCGAGTCCGCCGATGCGATCCAGGAACTCGTCCACACATGCCGCTCGACAGGCGCGCAGCAGCTCCTCGTCGGTGGCATCGGGCGCGCCCCACTGCAGGTTCTCGCGCACGGTGCCCGTGAACAGCACATTCTTTTGCAGCACAATGCCCACCGCGTCGCGCAAGGTAGCCAGGTCGTAGTCACGCACGTCGTGTCCGCCCACAAGCACGGCGCCCTCAGTGGCGTCGTACAGGCGCGCAATCAGCTGCACAAGCGAGCTCTTGCCCGAGCCCGTGCCGCCAAGGATGCCCACCGTCGAGCCGCTCTCGATGCGAAGGTCGATATGCTCGAGCACATCCTCGGCAGCATCCGCGCGGTACATAAACGACACATCGCGAAACTCGATGCTTCCGTCGGCCACCTCGTGCACAGCAGCGGCAGCGTCGGGCGCCTGGATAAGCGAACGCTCGTCGAGCACCCGCGAGATGCGCTCCACGCTGGCAAGTGCGCGCGTGAGCAGCAAAAACACGTTGGAAATCATCATGAGCGAGTTCATGATCAGCAGCACATAGCTCATAAAGCCCGTGAGCGAGCCCACGCCGAGCTCGCCGGCAAGAATCATGCGCCCGCCGATCCACAGAATGGAAAGCGCCGCCACGTACATCGACAGCTGAAATACCGGCAGGTTGAACACGGCGTTGCCAAAGGTCTTCGTCGCGGTGCGCGCAAGCTCGGTATTGACGGCATCGAACTTGGCCTCCTCGTGCTCGGCACGCACGTACGCCTTGACGGCGCGCACGGCGGTGAGGTCCTCCTGCACCACACCGTTGAGATGGTCCATCGAGGTCTGCAGCTGGCGGTAGAGCGGACTGACGCGATAGGTGATAACGCCCAGCACGATCGCCAGCACCGGCAAGATGATCGCGAAAACGGTGGCGAGCGGACGCGACAGCACCAGCGCATAGACCAAGCCGACGATGAGCGTCACGGGACCGCGCACCATGGGGCGAAAGCCATTGCCGATGGCATTTTGGATGACGGTGATATCGGTAGTCATGCGGGTGACGAGCGAGCTGGCGTCGTAGTTATCCAGATTGCCAAAAGCGAGCGTCTGGATCTTGCGGTACTCCGCCTCGCGCAAGTTAGCGCCCAGCCCCGAGGCGACGCGAGCAGACGTGCGTGCATAGCCCAAGCCAAGTACCAGCGAACATGCGGCGCATACCAACATATACGTGCCCTGCAACAGCATGTAGTTGATGTCGCCCGCGGGCACGCCCACATCGATGATATTTGCCATGATGACCGGGATAAACAGCTCGAGCGCCGTCTCGGCCGTCACAAAGAGCACGCCGAGCATGGCATCGCGGCGGTATGCCCCCAGATAGGAAAACAGAATCTTGAGATTGCGCACGCAGGTTCATCCCCCATCAAACGTTGTTCGCAAACCCACGTATTATGGCGCGCCGTGCGGCGTTGTCAAGTGTTCCGAAATCGATTTCTGCAAGGCTAGTGCAGGCACCAAGCTCGCAGGACGCGCCCCTGTATTCAATTGGAAATGAACGCGTGCGTGACTTTTTCGCCCCACCGCCAACACAAACCTTGACTCTACAATCGTTGTAGGGTTTTCACTACACTGGTACGTAAACGATCTAAGCCAGAAAGTGCCCCGCCCATGGAACACGACCTCACACGCGGCAATGTCCTCAAGACCATCGCGGTCTTTGCCCTGCC
>CABSNA010000070.1 GCA_902478865.1 uncultured Collinsella sp. | reverse complement strand
CCTCATGGGAGCCGTCCACGTTCGCACGCCTAAGAACTTTGTGCTCGAGGAGCGCCTGGAGCGCTACGCCGATGCGATTGAGACGAACCCCGAGGCCTATGCTGGAGATTGGCGCGAGGCCTGTGCGCCGGTTGGCGGCAAGCCCTTCGAGCACCTTCACCTGGATCTTGGCTGCGGCAAAGGCACCTATCTGGTTGAGCGAGCTCACCGTGAACCCGACACCCTCTTTATCGGCATGGATCAGGAGCCCATCTGCATCGCCTATGCCGCGCAGAAAATCTGTGAGCAGGAGCTATCAAACGTACTCGTCCTGCCCCGAGGCGCCGCATCGCTGCCGCAGCTGTTTGCCGCAGGCGAGCTCGATGCCATCACCATTAACTTTCCCACGCCGCAGCCCAAGGCCAAGTACGCCAAAAAACGACTCGTCCATGTCGACCATCTGATGCTCTACCGCCCGCTCTTTGCAGCCGGCGCCACCGTCACGCTGCGAACCGACAGCAAGCCATTGCGCGACTACACCCTGGGGCAGTTTGCCGCGGCCGGCTACGATACGCTTTGGGTAAGTGACGACGTACGCCGCGACCATCCCGAGCATCCCGAGACCGAGTACGAGTGCCGCACGCGCGAGATGGGTGCCGTCGTCTACGGCATTTGCGCCGCACCCGGCGCACAACCCAGCGACAATCAGCTCGCGACGGGTCGCGCGCAGGAGCAAAGCCTTGCCTGCTACCTGCCCGACAACCTCGATGAGCTCACCTATGTACCTCTGGGCATGGAAGAGGCCGTCGAGAACTTTAAAAACCGTGCCCGCAAAGGCAAGAAGCGCCTGCCGCAGGAGTCCTAGGGGGCTTCTGATGGTCGCGGCGTCAGCAAACAAGCGCAAACAAGCGCAAATAGGCGCCAGCAAACGACCCTCAAACCTAAGTGAGTAGACTTTTTTGCAATAGCCAAGCACAACCCGCATAGCGAAAACTAAAACCGCAGGTAGATCCCTTGCGCAAAAGCCACGTGCTCGCGATATTGCAAAAAGTCTACTCACTTAGCTGGCAACCGCACCAAACGGCTGGGCAGAACGCCCATTTCCTGCATTTTCTCGCGCGCTGGCACCCCGCGCCGCCGCTACGCCATAATAGTTGGCGGACAAACGCGAGAGAAAGCAAACACATGGCACAGACCACGACAGATACCGCCGCCAGCACCGTTTCCGGCGCCGGCGCCGCCAGCTCATTCTCGGGCGGCACGGGAACCGAAGCCGAGTTTGGCTCGCTCGGCGCGCTCTCCCCCACCTGGTGGGAGCCCGAGGATGGTAGCGAGCCCGAGCCATGGCTCACGCCCGATCAAGCCTTCGAACGTTTCTTTGAATGGACGAGCGATCGCGGTATTGAGCTGTGGGACCACCAGGAAGAGGCCCTCATGGACCTGGCTGCCGGCGATCACGTCATCTTAGGCACACCGACCGGATCGGGCAAGTCGCTTGTCGCGCTGGGCATGCTCTTTATGGGCATGGCGCAGGGCAAGCGCTGCTACTACACGGCTCCTATCAAGGCTCTGGTCAGCGAAAAGTTCTTCGATCTGGTACAGGTGCTCGGCCGCGATAACGTCGGCATGATCACCGGCGATACGCATATCAACACCAAGGCGCCCGTCATCTGCTGCACGGCCGAAATCCTTGCCAACGACGCACTGCGCGAGGGCGAGGGCGCCGACGTGGGCTGCGTGGCCATGGACGAGTTCCACTACTTTGCCGACCCCGATCGCGGTTGGGCCTGGCAGGTGCCGCTGCTCACCCTGCCTCACACGCAGTTTATGCTCATGAGCGCCACGCTCGGCGATGTCACCGCGATCGCCGCCTCACTCGAGGAACACACCGGCGCTACCTGCGACTTGGTCATCGATGCCCCACGCCCTGTGCCGCTGAGCTACGACTACGTGACGACCTCGCTCGAGGGCACGGTCGAGCTCGCGATGCGTCGCGGCGAGGCCCCGCTCTATATCGTGCACTTTAGCCAAGACGCTGCCCTTGCGACGGCGCAATCCCTCGCCAACTTTGGCATTGCCAGCAAGGAGCAGCGCGAGGCTATTAAGGAAGCCGCCAAAGGCACGAGCTTCTCGACGGCCTTTGGCAAGATCCTCAAACGTCTGCTCGGATGTGGCGTCGGTGTGCACCACGCCGGTATGCTGCCGCGCTATCGCCTCCTGGTCGAGCGCCTGGCGCAGCAGGGCCTACTGCCCGTCATTTGCGGCACCGACACACTCGGCGTCGGCATCAACGTACCCATCCACACCGTGGTGCTCACCGCGCTCACCAAGTTCGATGGCTACAAGATGCGTCGCCTGCGCGCCCGTGAGTTCCATCAGATCGCTGGTCGCGCCGGGCGCTCGGGCTTTGACACCGAGGGCATGGTGATCGCCGAGGCCCCGGAGCACGAGATTGAGAACGCAAAGCTCATGGCCAAGGCGGGCGACGACCCCAAGAAGCTCCGTAAAATTAAAAAGAAAAAGGCCCCCGAGGGCTTTGTCACCTGGAACAAGCAGACCTTTGAGCGTCTGATCGAGACGCAGCCCGAGACGCTCAAGCCGCGCCTGCGCATCACGCACTCCATGGTGATTAGCGTGGTCGAGCAGGGTGGCGATGCCCGAGCCCGCGTACACGACCTCATCGAGACAAGCCTGCAGACCCCCGAGGAAAAGGCCAAGCTCGAGATTCGCGCCGACGAAATCTTCGCCACGCTCATCGATTCCGGCGTCGTCGTTCGCACCGAGGTGCCGCCCGCGCCCGACGCCCCGACTGACGCCGCGCCAGACATCGACTATGCACTGACGGTCGATCTGCCCGAGGACTTTGCGCTCGACCAGCCGCTCTCGCCGTTCTTGCTTGCCGCGCTGGAGCTGCTCGACCCCGAGAGCGAGACCTATACCATGGATCTGATCTCAATGGTCGAGGCAACGCTCGAGGATCCCAAGCAGGTGCTGCGCGCGCAGGAGCGCGCCGCGCGCGATCGCGCTATGGCCGAGATGAAGGCTGACGGCGTCGAATATGAGGAACGCCTGGAGCGCATCCAGGATGTCACCTACGAAAAGCCGCTCGAGGACCTGCTCGATGCCGCCTTCGACAAGTACTGCCAGGAAGTACCCTGGGCAAACGACTACCAGCTCTCTCCCAAGAGCGTCCTGCGCGACATGTTGGAGAGCGCGAGCGACTTTAAGGGCTATATCCAAAAGCTCGGCATCGCCCGCTCCGAGGGCATTCTGCTGCGCTACCTAGCCGAGGCCTACCGTTCTCTCGATCGCACCGTTCCCATTGAGAAGCGCGATGAGCGCTTGCGTGACATCATTTCGTGGCTCGGCTTTGTGGTGCGCTCGGTCGACTCGAGCCTGGTGGACGAGTGGGAGAACGCCGGCAACCCCACTGCACTCGACGCCGCACCGCCGCAGGGCATCGACGAGGTCGTTGCGGACCGTCGCGGCTGCACACTGTTGGTGCGCAACGCGCTCTTCCGCCGCGTGACCCTTGCCGCCCGCGAGCACGCTCGCGATCTGGGCGAGCTCGACGAGGACTGGGGCATGAGCGAGGTCCGCTGGCAAAAGGCGCTCGATGCCTACCATGAGCAGCACGAGGAAATCCTCACCGACGGAGACGCCCGCAGCGCCGCGATGTTTTCCATCGACGAGAGCGACGAGAAGACCGATCACGTGTGGCACGTGCACCAGATTTTTGCCGACGAGGATGGCGACCACGACTTTGGCATCATGGGCGATGTCGACCTGGATGCCACACAAGACGGCGGCGAGGTCATCTTCAAAAACTACCGCGTCGGCTTTATCGAGGACCTGCTCGAGGACTAGCCGCACATACTGGAACGAAATGAAGTGGGGCCGCTGGCAACATCGCCAGCGGCCCCACTTTTGCACTATACGCTATGCCCTACTCGGCATCCTCGACCTCATACGAATCCGCCTCGGCTGGCTCATCGTTTGTCTCCGTCGCAGCCCCACGCGCCTCGTCAAACGCCGCCTTCATGGTCTTGTTGCCCCACGTGAGCTTGCGAATGGTAAGATCGTCGGCTTTCTTGTTGGCTAGGCGCAGATTGTTCTCGGAGGACAGCAACGCCTCCTTGGTTTTCTGCAGATGGCTAATCGTCTTGTCAATCTCATCGATCGCCGTTTGGAACTTGCGGCTCGCGATCTCGTAGTTGCGACCGAAATCATTCTTGAACTTTTCCATCTTGGCTTCGAAGTTCGTGACGTCGATATTCTGCTGTTTGTACTCCGCCAGCTCCTGCTTATAACGCAGCGAACCCATGGCGGCGTTGCGCAGCAGCGTGATCATGGGAATAAAGAACTGCGGACGGATCACGTACATCTTCTCGTAGCGATAGCTCACGTCCACGATGCCGGCATTGTAAAGCTCGCTCTCGGGCTCGAGCAGCGTGCAGAGCACTGCATACTCACAGCCCTTCTGGCGACGATCGTGGTCGAGCTTCTTAAAGAAGTCCTCGTTCTTGTGCTTGGTCGCAGTCTCGTCGTTCTCGTTTTTCATCTCGAACATAATCGAAATGACCTCGTTGCCGCTCGCGTCGCACTCGCGGAAGATAAAGTCGCCCTTGGTGCCCTCGGACGCATCGTTATCTTTCTCAAAGTACGCGTTAGGAAACGCCGTCATGCGTAGGCGGTTAAACTCGGTCTCGCAGTGCTGCTCGAGCGACTCGCCCACCATCTTGGTGGACAGGCGGATCTTCATTTCCTTAAGGCGCTCAATCTCTTCGTCCTTGTAGCGGATCAACTCGTCGCTCACGCGCTTGGCCTGCGCGAGCTCAAGCTCGTGGGCTGCCTTGGCCTGTTCCTCACGCGAATCGCGCACCGCCAGCTCACTCGTCAGCTTGGCACGTGCCTCATCGCGCTCTCGCTCCGCCGCGGCGACCGCTTCCGATAGGTTCATTTTGGCCGTCAGCTCCTGCTCGCGCAGCTGGGCACGCAGACCCTCGGTCTCTTGCTCGGACTGAGCCTTTGCGGCGGAAAACTTCTCTTGTACCTTCGCGCGATAGTCAGCAAGCGCGCGCTCGGCCTCGCTGCGAGCGGCATCGAGCTCACGCTGCGACTCTGCCGCGGCAGCGGCAAGCGCCATCTCCTGGGCCTTGTCCGCAGCGGAGAGCTTTGCCTGTAGCTCAGCAATCTGAGCGTCGCGGGCGGACAGATCGTTTTGAGCAGCATTGCGCGCCGCCGCCTCGGCAAGTTTGGCTTCGTCATCCTTGCGTCCCAGCTGCGCGCGCAGGTTGTCAATCTCACGCTGGAGCTCTGCGTTTTCCTTCTGCGCATCCGCACGGGCCTCAACCGCCGCGCGCTGGCTTGCGCTCTCGCGCTCCGTGGCAGCGCTCTCGAGCTTGGCGCGCAGCTCGGCAAGCTCGGCATCGCGCTTGGCAACCTCTTGTGCCAGCTGCTGAGCTGCAGCATTCTTCTGCTCGACAAGCTGAGCATTGCGCTGAGACTCTGCCTTTTGCAAGGCAGCCGTCGAACGAGAGCGCTCAAGTTCCAGCGCCTGCTCGCCCTCGCGCTGGACTGCCTTCACGCGCTCATCCAGGTCGCGCGAAAACTCAGCATCGCGCACCTGCTTGACGATATCCGCATAGCCGGACGCATCGACCTTAAACACTTCGCCACAATGCGGGCACTTGATCTCATTCATAGCAGCTCCTCGATGGACGCAAATTTCAACCGCCTACACTCTACCGCGCCGCACGGACAAAAAAGGCGCCGCCGCCATAATGGCAACGGCGCCAGAACCACCACAAAGGGGACAGGCACCTTTGTGGTGGTTTGTGTGGTGGTTCGAGCATTACAGTCCAAAGAAGCCCAGGATTTGATCGCGGCTTACGGGCCTGTACTCGTTGGCATCGAGACCGACATCGTAGCGAAAGATAGGGCGCTCGCGATCGCGGTTGCGCGCGTTGGTGCGGTCTCCCCTGCTGTGAATATGCCCGTGCAGCATGATGGCGCCGCGCGCCTTGCCATTCCAGCTGAGCATGGGGTAGTGGCTCATAACCAAACGATGGCCCTTGGCATAGCCGGGAGCAATCTCCAGGTAATCGCGCACGTCTTCCCAAATCTGCGGTACGTCGGAATCTTCCCAGTCGCCGTCATGGTTACCGCGGATGAGCGTCACATTCTTGCATTCGATACGCTCGCGCAGGCGCACCGCCTCCGCCAAGGGCAAACGATAGGTAAAGTCTCCCAGGATGTAGAGACGGTCATCCGCAGCCACGCACTCATTGATGGCATCGATGACCTTGCGGTTCATCTTCTCGACCGAGCCAAACGGCCGGTCCATGTCGTGCAAGATATTCGTATCGCCCAGGTGCAAGTCGGCGGTAAACCACATCATCGTCTGTGTCCTCATTTCGCAACGCGTCTAACACGTGCTAAGTATACAGACGCAGCGATGCGGCGGTTATCCAAAGAGCCCGCCGAACAGTCCGCGGCGGCGTTTGTCTTGCTTTTTCGAAGCGTCACTCTGAGTTTTCTTGTCCTGCCGTTTCTTACGATCCTGCTCCAACTCATCGTCGTCGAGTAGCAGATCCCACTCAAACGGATCGTCTGTCAGATCGAACTGGTCGTCGTCATCAAACATGGCCGCCTCCATTGCCGACTAGCGGGCATCCACCACGTAGAGGCCAACGCGCACCTGATGCCACGGGCTGCGCTCGGGAGCGACCTGCTGCACGCGGGCCTCAAATACGTCCTCATGGCCGTAATACATCATCAAGGGCAGCGGGCCGACCTCGTTTCCCGGAACATAGCCAAGTTTGGTCTTGCCATAGTAGATCGCAACCGCCTCGGGATCATGGGGATTATCGCGCTCGGCGCACAGCGTCAGTTTATCGCCCGCTTTAAGATCGCCTAGGACCAAAGCGCCGTCGGCATATTGAAATCCTGCAATATGAAACGACAAAAGAACACGTGAAGGCTCGTACATGGCAACTCCTCTAACAGCCGGAATACCCGGCGTTTAACCTTACAGAGAAGTCTACGAACTCGCGCGGACACAAATTCATCCTGCCTGCGTCTTTCAAGCGCTCTGTCTCGCAACGCTTGCGAGAC
>CABSNA010000069.1 GCA_902478865.1 uncultured Collinsella sp. | reverse complement strand
ATGTGAGCGAGTACGAAGACTTGGCTGCCGCGCGCAAAGCGCTCAAGGCCGGCGAGGTCGCGGGCATCTATACGGTTGATGCCGCGGGCACGCCCAGGCTCACGCTGCTATCGAGTTACGACAGCTCGCGCGCCTCGTCGGTGCTTACCGACCGCAGCATCCTTGAAACGGTGGCAAGCTCGTATACACAAAATGCCGGGCTCATGTCCCAGATTGCCCAAGACAACCCGGCGGCGCTCGCCGATCCGGCGGCGGTTGCGCGCGCCCTGTCGCTCGAGGGCGGAACCCGCCGCGTGAGCCTGACTCGTGCCACGCCCGATGGCACGGTCATCTACTATTACGCGCTTTTTGGCCTGGTCGCGATGATGTCTGCCGAGTTTGCCGCCTTGAGCGTCGTCGATTTGCAGCCCAATCTGTCCGGCCTCGGCGCGCGCCGCTGCGTGGGCGGTCTTTCCAAGACGGCGTCGCTGGCCGGCATTTTTGTCGGCTCGTGGCTGGTTTCCTTTGCATCGATGGCGGTTGCGATCGGCTACGTGCGCCTGGTCGTGGGCGTCGACTTTGGCGGGCGCGAGGGGTTGTGCCTGCTGGGCGGGGCTGCATCCGCGCTTGCCGCCACGGGCCTGGGGCTTTTTGTGGGCACGCTTCCCGTTAAGGGCGGCAAGGCATCCAAGTCGGGCATCCTCACGGGCTTTGCCACCACGTGCGCCCTGTTCGCCGGCCTCTACGGCGAGCCGGCGATGGCGCTTGCCGACGACGTCGCCCGCGCTTGTCCGGTCGAGTGCTGGCTCAACCCCGTCAAGCTCATCTGCGACATGTTCAATCGCCTGTATTTCTTTGAGGACCTGGGGCCCTTCGCTGTTCGCGCCGGCGCGCTCGTCCTGATGGCCCTGGTGTTTGTCGCCGCCGCTACGCTGATCTTTGGAAGGAGCCGCTATGAGCACCTTTAAGACCGCGCTTCGCATGGCGCTGGCGCACCCGTTCTACCTGCTCATCTATACGGTGTTCATCTCGCTCATGGGCGTATTCATCGCGGCTTCGGTGAGCTGGAACTCGTCGCAGCTTACCGAGTACAAGCCCTACGACACCAACGTGATCGTGGTCGACCGCGACGATAGCGACCTTTCGCGGGCGCTTACCAAGCACCTGGGCTCACGCTTTGACCTGGTCACGGGCGTCGGCGACGACACATACGACCTTGCTGACGCGCTCTCCAAGAGCAACAGCGCCAAAGGCAGCGCCGACTGCGTATTCTTTATCCCGGAGGGGTTTGAGGACGATCTTGTTGCAGCCGCCCGCGCGGGGGAGTCCCTGCCCAAGCTCGATGTGACCTACGGTGCCGGCACCATGGCGGCGGCGCTTTCGTCTGCCGAGGCCTCGCGGTGGATCTCGCTCGCGGGCGCTGCGGCCGCACTAGAGCCCGCTGCCTCCAACGGCGACGTCGCAAGGGCCGCCGAGCACGCGGCCACCGAGCGTGCCGAGGTCGAGATCGAGCAGATCAAGGTCGACTCGACTGCCGCCGCCACGCTCGAGTCGTACTTCAACTTTGGCGCGTACGCGATCATCTCGTCGGTCATCGTGTCGGTGGGACTGATGTTTTCGGGCATGAACGAGCCCGAGCGCGTGCGCCGCATGGATGCCAGCCCGGTCTCTGAGCGCCAGCGTTCGCTCGCTGTGTTCGCGGCCGCCGCCGTGCTCACCGTCTGCATCTGGCTCGTGTCGAGCATGATGGGCGTCGTGGGCTTTGCCAGCGCGGTTGCCGAGGTCGGCGTGGGTCGCGTGTGCCTGGCGCTGGCGGCAACGTTTGCCCTGGCGTGCACGCCGCTGGCCGTTGGCTTTACGCTGTCGAGCCTGGGCGCTCGCGAGGAGTTGCTCAACGGTGTGGGCAACTTGCTCGGCTTGCTCATGACGTTTTTGGGCGGCGCCTGGATGCCATTGTCGCCGATGGGTCCGGCCGTGCAGACGGCGGCGCACTTTGTGCCGACGTATTGGGTGAACGATGCGATCGGCAAGGCGCTTGCCTCGGACCTGACGTCTGCCGTGTTGGGCGACATCGTCTGTGACCTGGGCGTCACCGTGCTCTTCGCCGCCGCCATCGCCGCCGTAGGCCTAGCCCTCGCACACGCCAAATCCCACGCCTAGCCGTAACCCGTCACTTGGGGACGTTCCTTTCCTGCTGGCACTTGGGGACAGTCCCGGCACTCATTGGGGACAGACTTAAATGAGCGATTTCACTCATTTAAGTCTGTCCCCAATGAGTAGGTTGGAAAAAAGCCGCGCACGTCGCTTAAAAATAGTTCGCCTGGGTTTACTATTACCCTAGAAAAGTAGCTGAAGGCTAACAACGGGGGATAGCATGGCGACAAAGCAAGCGTATGTCCAGGTCAAAGGGCTCAAGAAACACTATGGCGACGGTGATGCGCGCCTGACGGTGCTCGACGGCATCGACACGTCCATCAACCGCGGAGAGATCTGCGTCATGCTGGGGCCTTCGGGTTCGGGCAAGTCGACGTTTCTTAACCTGATCGGCGGCCTGGAGGATGCCGACGGCGGCTCCATCATGGTGGACGGCTGCGACCTCACGGTGCTCAAGCCTACCGACCTGGGCGAGTATCGCCGCCGTGAGCTGGGTTTTGTCTTCCAGTTCTACAACCTGGTGCCCGATCTCACCATCAAGGAGAACATCGAGGTCACGGCGCACCTGTCCAAAAACCCGCTCAATGTCGACGACCTGCTGCGTTCGCTGGGCCTCTACGAGCACCGCAACAAGTTCCCGCGCCAGGTCTCGGGCGGCCAGCAGCAGCGCTGTGCCATCGGCCGTGCGCTCGTCAAAAACCCGGGCCTGCTGCTGTGCGACGAGCCCACCGGCGCGCTTGACTACAAGACGTCCAAGGAAATCCTGCAGCTCATGGAGGATGTCAACCGCACCTACGGCTGCACCATCATCATTGTCACCCACAATGCCGCCATCGCGCACATGGCCAATCGCGTGCTGCGCCTGCGCGACGGGCACATCGTCGAGGATGAGCTCAACGAGTCGCCCGTTGCGGCCGCCGAGCTCGATTGGTAGGCGGCGCCATGACACCTCTCGCAAAACGTCTCCCGCGCGAGCTGCGCCGCAATATCGGCAAGTACCTGGGCATCTTTTTGCTTATGTGCGGAAGCATCGCTCTCACCTCGGGATTTTTGCTCGCAGCGCATTCCATCGGCTGCCTTATCGATGACATGCGCGATGCGTACGCGATTGAGGACGGCCGCGTGACCACCTCCTTCGAGGCTACCGACGATCAACTCAAGGCCGCCGAGGATGCAGCCGGCGACGTCGGCGGCGTCACGCTCTACAAGAATTTCTCCATCGACGCCATCATCAAAAAGACCGCCGGCGACGACGGCACCAAGCGCACGCTGCGCACCTATGCGCACCGCGCTAAGGTGGACATTGCGTCCTACTGTGAGGGCAAGGAACCCAAGGCGGATGACGAGGTGGCCATCGACCGTGTCTTTGCCACCAATAACAACCTGTCCGTGGGCGATAAAGTCGAGCTCGAGGGTCGCACCTACACCATTTGCGGCATCATGACCCAGCCCGATAGTCAGGCGCTGTTCCTCAACAATTCGGACTTTACGGTGAACACCATCACCTATGGCGTGGCCGAGGTCACCGATGGCGGCTTTGCCGCGCTCGAAGATGCCGGCGGCGCGCCTGCCTACACCTACTCCTTCACCTTTGCCGATCGCGACCTCCCCACCGCGGACCGCATCGACGCCGAGCAAGATATGGTCGAGGCACTGACCGACGCCGATGCGCGCGTGGACGATCTGACCGACGCCGATTCCAATCAGGGCATTGGCTATGCGCGCGATGACGTGGACGGCGACTCCATGATGTGGACGACGCTGCTCGACATCATCATCGTGATCATGGCGTTCGTCTTTGTGGTCCTTACCGACGCCACCATCGAGGAGGAGAGCGCCATCATCGGCACGCTGCTCGCCAGCGGTTATCGCCGTCGCGAGATCGTGCTGCACTACCTGGCACTTCCCGCCATCGTGGGCGTGGTCGCGGCGCTTTTGGGCACTGCGCTCGGCGTTGTGTTCTTTACCGAGCCCATGCGCAGCCTCTATTACGGTTCGTACAGCCTGCCGCCCTTCCAGGTGTACTGGAGCTGGGAGATCTTTGTGAAGTGCGCCGTGGTTCCCGCCGCCGCGCTCATCCTCATCACGCTGGTGGGCCTGCTTCGCAAAATGGGCAAGACGCCGTTGCAGTTCCTTCGTCACGAGGCGAGCGGCAAATCGGGCACCAAGCGCGGTATGCAACTGCCGGAGCGCATGGGTTTTGTTTCCCGCTTCCGCCTGCGTATCTTTCTGCGCAACCTGGGCAACTTTGCCACGCTCTTTGTGGGCATTGCGTTTGCATCGCTGCTGCTGCTCTTTGGCCTGGCGATTCTGCCCACGATGACGCACTACGCGGACAACCTCGAGACAAGCCTGGTCGCCGAGCACCAGTACACGCTCAAGGCGCCGCTGGAGCTCGAGGGCACTGCCGAGGAGCGCGAGCAGTGGTCAGCACTCGAGTGCTTGCAGTCGGTTGACGGCGCGCTGCTTTCCGCCGCCCAAGATGCCGATGACGAGCTTGACGACGCGGCCGATGCGGCGCAGACGGCAGCCGATGCCGCGACCGCATCTCCGTCTGCCGAGAGCCTGACTGCGGCGCAGGATGCGCTTACCAAGGTCCAGGACAAGAAGGATGCGCTTTATGCGCGCCTCGATGACCTTGCCGATATCCTCGGCTGCAACCGCGACGAGGCTATCGACCTGATTGACAAGGCCTCTAAGATCGACACCGACAACGACGACATTCACCCGGTCAACACGATTGACAACGGCGCGGGCGCAATCGCGCAGGCCGAGAAATATGCCGTTTACCAGCTGCAATACGACCGCGGCGATGGTAATGGCGAGGAGACGATTTCTGTCTACGGCATCTCGCCCGATTCGCGCTACTGGAAAGGGCTGGACGTCGGCGACGGACGCGTCGTCTTTGGCGGTGGCTTGCTCGACAAGTTTGGCTGGAGCGAGGGGCAGAAGGTCACGTTCCACGACAAGTATGAGGGCGAGAATTATTCCTTTGAGTACGTGGGCAAGGACTGTGCCTGGGGCTCCAAGTCGGACATGAATATCTATATGAGTATCGAAGACTTTAACGAGCTGTTCGACAACGACGCCGCCTACTTTAACGGCTATGTGAGCGACGAGAAGCTCGACCTCGACGCGCGCTACTTTGCCGGCGACACCACGCCCGACGACATGCGCGCCGTGGGCGACCAGTTCATCGGCATGATGAGCAAAATGATCGGCATGATGGTCGGGCTCGCGGTGTTTATCTTCCTGCTGTTTATGTACCTGCTGACCAAGGCTGTGATCGACCACAGCGCCCGTTCGATTAGCTACATGAAGGTCTTTGGCTATCGCGATAGCGAGATCTCGCATCTGTACATCCGCTCGATCACGCTGTGCGTGGTGGCGTCGCTCGTGCTGAGCCTGCCGGTCATTATTGGCTCGCTCACGGCCATCTTCCGCTCGATGCTGCTCGCCTACAACGGCAATATCGAGATCTATGTGCCCTGGTGGTCTATGGTGGCGTGTGCGGGAATCGGCTTTGCAACCTACCTGGTCGTGGCGCTGCTGCACACGCGCTCCATCAAGCGCGTCAGCCTGGCCGAAGCCCTCAAAGTGCAGGAGTAGCCATCGGGGACGTTCTTAAATGACTGGTCATCGGGGACAGTCTTTGACGATTCGCCGGCTCGCTGGCCGGGCTGGCAAGGACTGTCCCTGGCGGTACTCATTTAAGTCTGTCCCCAATGAGTGGCTGTGCTTGACTTCGACCCTACTTTAACGGGTACCATCCTCTATGTCTGTAACGCCATATAGACCGAGGGGATAGATTTATGACCGCAACTGCACCCGCAGCACCCGCTAAGGTGTACTTCACCAACCTGCGCACGCATGCTCGCGAGAGCCAGCTCGACAAACTCAAGCGCCTCATCCGCCGCGCCGGAATTGAGCAGATCGACTTTGAGAACAAGTTCGTCGCCATCAAGATTCACTTTGGCGAGTTGGGCAACCTGAGCTTTTTGCGCCCCAACTACGCCCGTGCCGTCGCGGATGTCGTGAAGGAGCTGGGCGGCAAGCCCTTCCTCACCGACTGCAACACGCTCTATGTCGGTAGCCGCAAAAACGCGCTCGAGCACATCGACACCGCCTACCAGAACGGCTTTACCCCGTATGCCACGGGCTGCCAGATCATCATCGCCGACGGCCTCAAGGGTACCGACGAGGCGCTCGTCCCGGTCGAGGGCGGCGAGTACGTGCACGAGGCCAAGATCGGCCAGGCACTCATGGACGCCGATATTGTGATCAGCCTCACCCACTTTAAAGGCCATGAGCAGGCCGGCTTTGGCGGCGCCATGAAGAACCTGGGCATGGGCGGCGGCAGCCGTGCCGGCAAGATGGAGCAGCATGCCGCCGGCAAGCCGAACGTCGCGACCGAGCACTGCGTTGGCTGCCATGCCTGCGAGAAAATCTGCGCGCACAACGCTATCTCGTTCGACGACACCCGCGAGCGCGAGCTTGCCAACGGCGCTACTCGCACGGTGCACGTGGCTGCCATCGACCACGATCGCTGCGTGGGCTGCGGCCGCTGCATCGGCGTGTGCAACCAGGACGCCATCAAGCCCGGCTATGAAGCCGCGGCCGACGTGCTCAACTGCAAGATCGCCGAGTACACCAAGGCCGTCGTCGACGGCCGCCC
This sequence comes from uncultured Collinsella sp., assembly GCA_902478865.1. GTDB lineage: Bacteria > Actinomycetota > Coriobacteriia > Coriobacteriales > Coriobacteriaceae > Collinsella. The sequence continues at coordinate 294 of CABSNA010000069.1, read as the reverse complement.
GAACTTCCATATCTCGCTTGCCATGGATATCAGCCCCAACTGCGATTGCCATCCCGAAAACGACACGCCTATCGTCAACGACATCGGCATGTTCGCGAGCTTCGACCCGGTCGCCATCGACCAGGCCTGCGCCGATGCCGTCATGGCATCCGAGCCGCTGCCCAACACCGAGCTCACCGATAGCGCGGCCAAGATGGAGCACAATCACGAGCATCTGGAGGGCGAGCAGGCGCGCGACCCCTTCTGCATCACGCATCCCGACACCGACTGGCGCGCGTGCATCGCGCACGCCGA
>CABSNA010000068.1 GCA_902478865.1 uncultured Collinsella sp. | reverse complement strand
AGGAACACGATCTGTTTGATGACATTATCGAGATCAGCAAGGGTTTCGACTTTCTTAAAAACCCGCTTGGCGGCGTGACCGATGCACTTGATCCATCGGCGCCGCAGTGGAATCCTGCCGACTACAAGGAGCGCCCGCGCGGCAACACCATTCCGTGCCTGACCTGCAAAAACGAAAAGAGCGGCTGCACCGCGTGCATGGACGTGTGCCCGGTCAACGCCATCGAGGTCGAGGAAGACGCCATCGAGATTCTCGACTCCTGTCGCAAGTGCGGCCTGTGCGCCGCTGCCTGTCCGACCGAGGCGATCATCTCGCCGCGCTTGGCGCCCAAAAACCTGTATGACGATATCGTCTCTGCTGCTACGAGCCACGAGACCGCCTACGTCACCTGCACGCGCGCCCTTAAGCGCATGCCGCGCGAGAACGAGGTCGTCGTTGCCTGCGTGGGTGATATTACGGCCGAGACCTGGTTCTCGGTGCTGGCCGATTATCCCAACGTGAGCGTGTACCTGCCGTTGGGCGTGTGCGATAAATGCCGCAACACCGGCGGTGAGGACATGCTGGGCGAGGCGATTGCGAAGGCCGAGGAGTGGTCTGGCACGGGCATGGGCCTGGAGGTCGACCCCAAGAGCCTCAAGTGCCATAAGCTTCGCGAGTACGAGCGCAAGGAGTACATGGAAAAGATTGCCCGCACCACGGGCCTAACCGTGACTAAGCTCAACCCGGCGACGGCGGCACTGGCCTCGGTGACGCAGAAGTTGAAGGCCCATCGCCATCAGATTACCCAGCTGGAGCGCACGCTCAATACCATGTGCGGCACCACGACGGCCAAACGTCGCCGTACGCTTACGCACGGGCGACAGCTGGTGCTCTCGACGCTGCAAAACCATCCCGAGCTTGCCCAGAACATGCAGGTGAGCACGCCGGAGTGCGATTTTGACAAGTGCACGTCGTGCGGCGAGTGCGTCAATGTATGTCCCACGTTCGCCTGCGATTTGGTGGGAAGCGGCCGCTTTGCGTTGGAGTCCACGTATTGTTTGGGCTGCGGTGCCTGTGTCAAGGTGTGCCCTGAGCATGCGCTCAAGTTGGTTGAGCACGACGCATCCAACCTGGTCGTCGTCGATCCCGAGGCCGAGGAAAAGGCTGCCCAGAAGGCTAAGGCCCACGAAGAAGCCCAGAAGGTCAAGGCCGAGGCAAAGGCCAAGCTCGACAAGATGCTCGATCAGGTGGAGAAGCTCGCGGACTAGTCAGCGACCCTTATCTCTGCTTCATTCGTGCCGCCGTGGCGTCCGGGTTCGCCCAGATGCCGCGGCGGCGCTATACTTATGCAGTTTGAAATGCTTGTACCAAAAGGAGCTGTCGTGTCCCTTTCCATCGGTATCGTGGGCCTGCCCAACGTGGGCAAGTCGACGCTGTTCACCGCGCTTACCAAAAAGACCGGCCTTGCTGCCAACTATCCGTTCGCCACGATCGACCCCAACGTGGGTATCGTCGACGTGCCCGATAGCCGTCTGCAAAAGCTCGCCGACATCGTCAACCCGGGTCGCATTGTGCCGGCAACGGTCGAGTTCGTCGACATCGCAGGTCTGGTGAAGGGCGCTAACGAGGGCGAGGGTCTGGGCAACCAGTTCTTGGCCAACATTCGCGAGACCGACGCCATCTGCGAGGTCGTGCGCTACTTTAAGGACCCCAACGTCATGCGTGAGGTAGGTCGCACGGGCGAGTTCGTCGATCCCGCCGGCGATGCCGACACCATCATGACCGAGCTCATCCTGGCCGACATGGGTACGCTCGAGAAGCAGCTGCCCAAGCTCGAAAAGGAGGCCAAGCGCGACAAGGAGCTCATGCCCAAGTTCGAGGTGGCCAAGCGTCTGCTTGCCTGGCTCAACGAGGGCAAGCGCGCCGCATCCATGGAGATGACCGACGAGGAGCGTGCTGCCGCCAAGGGCCTGTTCCTGCTCACCATGAAGCCCATCCTGTACGTGGCAAACGTGGACGAGGATATGCTTAACGACGATCTGGCGCCCATCGATGGTGTTAAGCCGCTGCCCATCTGCGCCAAGATCGAGGCCGAGCTTTCCGAGCTCGATCCCGAGGACGCCGCCGACTACCTGGAGAGCCTGGGCTTGGAGCAGCCCGGCCTGGACGTGCTCGCGCAGGCGGCCTATAAGCTGCTCGGCCTGCAGTCGTTCTTTACGGCCGGCGAGATGGAGGTCAAGGCCTGGACGGTTCGTCAGGGCGCGACCGCCCCGCAGGCCGCCGGCGTCATCCACACCGACTTTGAGCGCGGCTTTATTAAGGCCGAGGTCATTGGCTATGACGACTACATCGAGCTCGGCGGTGAGCAGGGCGCCAAGGCCGCCGGCAAGCTGCGTATTGAGGGCAAGGACTATGTCATGGCCGATGGCGACGTCGTGCACTTCCGCTTTAACGTGTAAGGACGACGCATATGTTTAAATATGGCAAAAAAGCCGGCTATATGGGTATTGTGCTGCTCGTGCTTGCGGTGATTCCGCTGGTGGTCGCAGCGTGTGTTATCCCTAACATTGGTCCCGAGGTGGCAACAAAGTTTAATGCCGCCGGCGAGGCGACGCGCTGGGGCAAGAGCTACGAGTTGCTGGCACTGCCGGTGCTCAACCTGCTGCTGAGCGTGGCGACGTACTTTACGGCGGGACGCCAGGCTAAAAACAATGATGACTCCGCCGCCATGGCGCGCATCGTGTGCGAGCGCTACCTGCGCAACGGTTGCATCACGGGTGTGTTCCTCAACGTGGTTAACGTTTACTTTATGTACTCGGCGATTACCGGAACGGGCTTTGGCCTTGGTTTCTAGCTTGTCCTTTTAGGCAACGAGTCTGCACATATATTCAATGGCTGCTGCGAGGCCGCCGCTCGATCGTGGTTTAAAGACCATGTCGGCGGCGGTCTCGTTTTCGTATCCGGCGCCACGAAGGGCGAGTGCGATGCCGGCTTCTAGAAGGAGCGGCAGGCCGCGTTGGCTGGTTGCGATTACGGCAGCCTGATTGAGCGGGCAGCTGTGCGTTTGGCATTGGATGGCAAGTTCACCTTGCGCCGGGCAAGGGACCAGAACGGCGGCGACGCGACTTGATAGCAATGCAAATGCTGTGCGCTCATCGGGCGAAAGGCATTCGGCTTCAACGACGACGAGCTTGGGCGGTGCGCTGTTTGTGCGAAGCATGGCTCGGTACATGCGGACCGAAGAACCCGACATAGAAAACTCCTGTGTATTCGGCAAAACGTAAACTATAGTTTACGTTTTTGTTCAGCTCCATTTCAAACTCGGCTGCATGGACGAACGTGCGAAACAGATTCTTGGCAGGCGGGTCGAAGAGACACGCAGGGACCTTGGTATCTCCAAGGTTGATTTTTGTGTGGCGACAGGAATCAGCCGACCCTACCTCGACCGAATCGAAGATGGGACGGCAAATTTCACGCTCAAGGTTCTATTTAAGATCGCGCCCGCACTCGGCATGACGGTGTCAGAGCTTCTCGAGGGGATCGAATAGGGGATACCCGTCGATAACTGAATTACGCCATCGGGATGCGGTCGTGGTTGACTTGGCTGTAGAACAGGCGCTGGATCTCGGCGGCATCGCGTGACTGGCCGAGCGCCCACATGGTCTTGGCCACGAGCGTCTCGGTGGTCATGTCGTCGCCGCGCAAAATGCCCGGATGATCGGCGTAGGCACGGCCGACCTCATAAACACCCAGGTCAAGGCCCTCTTCGGGGACCTGCGTGGTCATAACGACGGTGCGGCCCGAATCGACCCAGCGGAAAATCGCCTCTTGGAACGACTCGCCCGACTCGCCAAACTCGGGGATACCGCCAATGCCAAAGGTCTCCAGGATTACAGCATCGTAGCTGTCGGCAAGGGCGTCCAGGATACCCGGGTTCACGCCAGGCGTTAGCTTAAGGACAAATACGCGCGGGTCGATGCTGTCGTAGAAACGCACCGGGTTTTCGCCCTGATGCGTGCCGTGAAGCCCGTTGCGCACGATGCGGTCGTTGCGGATATAGGCGATAGGCGGATAGTTGACGCTAATGAACGCGTTAAAGCTCATGGTGCGCTGTTTGCGGGCGCGCGTGCCGGCAATGGCTACGCCGCCAAACACGATTGAGACGTCGTGCGAGTGCTCGTCGAGCGCATAAAGCAGGCTCTGGTACAGGTTGAGCTTGGCGTCGGTAAAGGGATTGCCCATGGGCTTTTGCGAGCCGGTGAGTACGATGGGCTTGGGGCTGTCCTGAATCAGGTAGGAAAGCGCCGCCGCGGTGTAGCTCATGGTGTCGGTGCCGTGCAGAATCACGAAGCCGTCGTGGTCGGCATAACCCTCGACGATGACGTCGCGGATACGCATCCAGTCACTGGGGCGCATATTGGTGCTGTCGATGTTCATGGGCTGCACCACGTCGAGCTCGCAGAGGCCCGAGATCTCGGGGACGCTCTGGGCGAGTTCCTCACCGGTCAGGGCGGGGGAGAGGCCATTGCCGTCCTCGGTCGATGCGATGGTGCCGCCCGTGGCGATGAGAAGGATGCGCTTCATGCTGGTATTCCTATCGTATTTGCCGCCGCAGAGGCGGAGTCGTTCGGCAGTATTGTGGCACAGGGCGTCCAATGTTCAAACGTAATACATCATCTGTAACGTTTAGTAACACTTCAATTGCCGTCAAATAAGGGCCCAGGTCGTGCGTTTGCCGTGCGCTGATGGCTGCGAGGGACGAGAAACCCCATATAACGTGTACACTATGAAAGTTATTTTCGTTCATTCACGCGGGTGGGCACCGGCTCCCCGCCAACAAGAGGGGGAAACCATGGATCAAAAGGCTTCCGCAAAGGTCCTCGTACTCGACTTTGGTGCGCAGTACGGTCAGCTGATTGCCCGTCGTGTCCGCGACCTCAACGTGTATTCCGAGATCGTTCCCTGCGACATCTCGGCCGACGAGATTCGCGAGATGAACGCCTCTGCGCTCATCCTTTCTGGCGGCCCGGCCTCCGTGTATGCCGAGGACGCTCCGTCCATCGATCCCGCCATCTTTGACCTGGGCCTTCCCGTCCTGGGCTTTTGCTACGGCCATCAGATCACGGCCGTGACGCTCGGCGGCAAGGTCGGCCACTCCGAGGTGGGCGAGTACGGCCGCGCCACCATCACGCGTACGGCCGGCGCCAAGCTCTTTAACTCCACGCCTATGGAGCAGACCGTGTGGATGAGCCACCGCGACGCCGTGTCCGAGGTGCCCGAGGGCTTTACCGTTACCGCCAGCACCGACGTGTGCCCGGTTGCCGCCATGGAGTGCGTCGAGCGCAAGATCTTCACCACGCAGTTCCACCCCGAGGTCAAGCACTCCGAGTACGGTCAGCAGCTGCTGAGCAACTTCCTGTTTGAGATCTGCGGCCTGGAGCCCAACTGGAGCATGGACAACCTGGTCGAGACCATGACGGCCGAGTTCCGCGAGAAGGTCGGCGACGACCGCGTGATTCTGGCCCTGTCCGGCGGCGTCGACTCCTCTGTCGTGGCTGCGCTGGGCGCCCGCGCCGTGGGCAAGCAGATGACCTGCGTGTTCATCAACCACGGCCTTTTGCGCAAGGGCGAGCCCGAGCAGGTGGAGGAGGTCTTCACCAAGCAGTTTGACGTCGACTTTATCCACGTCCACGCCGAGGACCGTTATGCCGAGCTTCTGGCCGGCGTGACCGAGCCCGAGGAGAAGCGCCGCATCATCGGTACGCAGTTCTGGAAAGAGTTCTTCGCCGTGGCGCAGCAGCTCGAGTGCGACGGCAAGCCGGTCAAGTACTTGGCTCAGGGCACCATCTACCCCGACATCATCGAGTCTGGCGCGCGCAAGACGGGCGGCAAGACGGCCACTATCAAGAGCCACCACAACCTGATCCCGTTCCCCGAGGGCGTGCACTTCGACCTTATTGAGCCGCTCGACCACTTCTTTAAGGACGAGGTCCGCGCACTTGGTCTGGCGCTGGGCCTGCCGGGCCATATCGTGTTTCGCCAGCCTTTCCCGGGCCCGGGTCTTGCCATCCGCATCATTGGTGCGGTCGACAAGGGGAAGCTCGAGATCCTCAAGAACGCCGACGCCATCGTGCGCGAGGAGCTCGACGCCTACAACCAGCGCCTGTTTGAACAGACCGGCGAGCGCAACTCCGAGCACAGCTGCTGGCAGTACTTTGCGGTCCTGCCCGACATCAAGTCCGTCGGCGTTATGGGTGACGAGCGCACTTACCAGCGCCCGATCATCCTGCGTGCCGTCGAGTCCAGCGATGCCATGACCGCCGACTGGGCCAAGCTGCCCTACGACGTGCTGGCCCGCATCTCGGGCCGCATCGTTGCCGAGGTCCCCGGTGCCAACCGCGTGTGCTACGACATCACGTCCAAGCCGCCCGCGACGATCGAGTGGGAATAGAACAGACGTTCGATAAAATAATATAGCATCAGATAGCGGGCACGGTTTCAATTGAATCCGTGCCCGCTGCTGTATGCGTGTCCTTGCACGCCCAATATGCGCCGTAAAAGCCGTCTTCTTCGACGTCAAAGTGAATGCGCTTCGTTTTCGCCTCTCAAAATCTTATTTTCACGATTTGCATTTTCATCCCGTTGTCACCGACCCTTGCGAGAAACCGGAAAAAGCCGCTGACAGAAGGGTCTCTCAAATCGTTGTAGCCCAGCATATAGCCGCGACTTGTGACCTGCAGACGGCTGTCCCACGCGCCGATTTCCCTGGCGGCATCCGAAACCGCAAAATATGCCCCCACATCCTTGATTTTTGCAGTCTTAAGCCATGTTTTTGCGATCATCTTTACTGCCGTCCGATTGGCAGCATCAAAGACCAGCACACCGCCGGGGAAAGCGTCTGCCATTCCCCGCACCAGTTCCCGGACCTGCTGGGTCAGAAAGTAATAGAACACCCCGGAGGCAAAGAATACCGCCCCGCCGGAGGCATCGATTTTGCTAAACCATGCGGTGTCTTTCAGATCGCAGGGGATATTTTGTTCTCGATCCCCGGCGGGCAGTAGCTGCTGCCGCAAGGCAATCACATCCGGGAAGTCCAGATTGTAGATCTTGCATTTACCGTTGTCGCAGGTTCTGCCGGTGTTGTCCAGCCCGCAGCCCAGATTGACCACCGCCGCATTGGGGTG
>CABSNA010000067.1 GCA_902478865.1 uncultured Collinsella sp. | reverse complement strand
TACACGCGTAAGATCGTCGGCAGCGTCAGATGTGTATAAGAGACAGGATACATTCATTAAAGGAGGAGTCATGCGTTGCATGGAATGCGGCAAAGAAATGCAATTTACCACGGCGCCAATGACTGAAATTTACCGTGGAGAGAAAATTACCGTAAAAGGAATTGAGCATTATGTTTGCGAGTGCGGCAACGATGAAATGACTGTTGCAGAGGCGACTAAGCTCGCCCATGCACTTGCCGCGCAATACGCCAAGGCTCATGAGCTTCTATCTCCCTCGGAAATAAAGCATTTGCGCTCAGATCTCGGCTTAACACAGCATGATTTTGAGTCGGTCTTAGGTGTTTCGAAGCCCACGGCCTCTCGTTGGGAGAACGGCGCATCGCAACAATCTATTACTGCCAATACCCTTATGAGGCTCATTCGCGATGTTCCTGAGGTCCGCAGATATCTCGGCTTGTCTCCTCATGAGAGGAGTGCAAGTCTTAGCTCGTCGCTTTTGTCTGTAATACCAGGAGGAAAAGTTCCTGCTTATAGGGATTCTGATCCTTTGGTTGATGAGAATCTCTTCCGATTGGAGATGTAAATGGACTCTCTGAAGAAGCAGCGCATTGAGTCTTCATCGATTACATGCATGTCTAAAAAAGTCGACAGGTTTTCATTTGATGGCGGAATGACCCCTAAGGAGGGAGTTAATAAGTCAGACGGTGAGTTTAACGTTAGAAATGACATAACGAATGCCTTCACTGATGAAAATGGAGCTAGATTTCGGCAGCTCAACCTCGTCATAGAGCTCATTCCCAGCGATGAGGGGCACTATTACCGTTCCGAAATATCCGTGTCCGGTATCTATCGTGCTCCGTCTGATTTAGACGACGAAGCATTTGATAGGGAGGCTCTTAGCTTCGGCATGCAAGACCTGTATTCCTACGCAAGGGGCATTATTGAAAATGTCGCTGCTGGTGGAGTATGGGGGCCGCTTTATCTGCCACAGATTGGATTCACTATTTAGTTCTCCTGGCCCCCACATCCTCTAAAAAAGTTCTTAAAACAGCCTTAAAGGCGCTCCAGCTCGCGTTGACAGCGTAAAATACGCATGTTTGACTATGACAAAAGTGGATTTTAGGGGAGGGGTGCGCCATGGAAGTGCTGGTTGTTGGCAACACCGCATATGTTGACGATGACTTTTGCTCCAAGGCGTTCCCCGGCGACCATGTGCAGGTTGTAGCCGCGCAGGATGCGCGCCGCGACGAGTCGTCGCCCCATGCATCGTGGAAAGAACTCCTCCAGCACCTGGACCAGGCCTACGAGTTCGAGCGCGTGGTCTACCTTTCTACCTATCTCACCCCGCATACCGAGACTTTTGGCGACATCGAGCTGCTGCGCTCGGTGTTTCGTGCTTGCATGGGACGCCACGTGCAGCTGCTGTATATAGCCGGGCCCGCGGGTGCAGAGGGTGCCACTGGCGGTTGTGACGACGATGCCACGACCGCCAGTGGCACCCAGACGGGCAAGGGCATTATCGCCCGCGCGGCCAACGACCTGTGCCGTCACTATGCCGCGCGCGAGGGCATCCAAGCCAAAGTCCTGCGCGTGCCGTATCTGTATACCGCATCGCCGGCATTAACCGACCCATTTTTGGTGCCGCTGTTCGAGGCGTGCTCGGGCGGGTCGGTCGCGCTTCAGGGTGCGGCAGATGCGCCGTTTCCTCTGCTGTGTGCCGAGGAGCTGGCGGTCCTCGTGCATCGAATCTTTGACAGCTGGGATGCCAACTTTGAAATGCTCGACGTTGCAGACGCTTTTGGCCATACGGCGGGCGACCTGGGCGAAGCGCTTCAGGTGCTCTTTCCTGAACTCACGGTTGCCCATGGCGAGTCGGCTGGCTACGCCCTGCCCGCGGACGATACCGTTCGCGTGCGCTACGGCTGGTTCCAACGCTACGATCTGCTGCGCGACCTTTCGACCATCCAGGCTCGCTGGGCCAACGCGCGCACCAAAAAGACCAATCCGCTGCGCGCAGCCATCGACCGCATCCAGCTGCGCACGCTGCCTGTCAAATGCCTGGAGACGGCAGCCGCCTGGGTGCTCTTTGAGGTGTTGGAGCGGGTGTTTTCGCAGTCTGCCCAGCTCAACGTGCTCGACTATCGCCTGCTTTACGTGGTGCTGATCGGCACACTGTATGGCCTGGACTTTGGCTTGGTCGCGGCACTGCTGGCTTCGATTGGCCTAGCAGCGAGCTACTTTACCCAGTACGGCTACACTTTTCAGGGTCTGTTCTACGAGCCCTCCAACTGGCTGCCGTTTATCGCCTACTTTGTGGTGGGCGCCGTGTGCGGCTATGTTCAGCTGCGCAACAGTGAGGTCATTAAGGTAGAACGCGACGAGAACGAGCTCGTGCGCAATCGCAATACGTTCCTCACACAGCTCTACCACGATGCCATCGTGGACAAGCGCGCCTACAAGCGCCAGATTGTGGGACGCCACGATAGCTTTGGCAAGATCTTTGCCGTGACGCAAGAGCTCGACATTCTCAACCCGCGCGACATCTACCGCAAGTGTTGCGAGCTGCTGGGTGAGATTTTGGATAACGACACGGTAACGATCTATCACGTTTCGGGTGAGTCGTTTACTCGTTTGGTCGCCGCGAGCCCGGCAATTTCTGGCGATGCGCTGCGTTCGTTGGCGCTCGACGATCTTAAGGCCATGATGGACGGCGAGGACCGCTCGGGCTTGTGGGTGAACCGTAAGCTGGTGCCGGGGCTTCCCATGTTTGCTTACGTGATGGAGCGCGACGGGGCGCCCGCGGTCTTTATCTTTGTGCGCCGCGCGGCCGAGGGGCAGATGACGCTCTATTACCAAAACCTCTTCCGTATTCTGTGCGGCTTGGTAGAAAGCGCGCTGGGTCGTGCTTTTGATTACGAGGCCGTGGCGCAGGACAAGCGGTGCATTGCGGGCACGCATGTGCTCAATCAAGATGCCTTTGCCCAAGAGCTGCTGGCAGCTCAGACGCTTGCGGACAACAAGATGGGCAGCTATTTGCTCCTGCGCGTGGTGCCGGGGTTGGAGCCTGTTGGCGAGCTGGTCGGGGCAATTGGGTCGACGATTCGCGAGAGCGATGCCGCGGGTCTGGTCAATGGCGACATGCTCTACCTGCTCATGCGCCAGGCGAACGATGGCGATCTGCCCGTGATTCAGGCGCGCCTGGCCGCCAAGCATATAACTGTCGAGCACGCCGATGGCGAGGCCGCAGTGGCGCTGCTGCAACAGATTGCGTCCGCCCGCGAAGACGAGGGGGAGAGCGCTTGATTTCGCTCGTTATCGCGGCGGCGTTGCTACTGATCCATATGCTGGTGTGTCTGGTGCTGTCGACGCTCGTAAAACTAGGCATGCTGCCGGTACGTGGACACATGTTGCCTGCGATGGTGCTGGTTCCGCTGTGGGGCCCGTTGCTCTTGGTGCTCTGCGCGCGTGGCGAGGCGTTTGGCGACGCGCTTGAGGACGGCACACTGGAATCGCTTCGCTTGAACGACGAAATTCGCCGCGGCATGCAGGTGCAGGTGCGCGAGGGCGATGCCGGCGTGGTGCCGCTCGAGGAAGCGCTGATCGTCAATGACCCTAGCGATCGCCGCCGTCTGATGCTCTCGATGCTCACCGAGGACCCAGATGCCTATCTGGCGCAGCTGCAAGCAGCCAAGCTCAACGATGACGTTGAGGTGGCGCATTATGCCGCGACGGCCGTGGCACAGATTTCGAAGGAATCCGACCTTAAGCTGCAGCAGCTGGAGCGTGCGTTTAAGACCGATCCCAGTACGGAAAACCTAGACGCGTACTGTGACTATCTGGGCGAGTACCTTGCATCCGGACTGGCCGAGGGCCGCGTGGCGCAGATTCAACGTCAGCAGTACGCGCGGCTGCTCGCGCGCCGTTGTGAACGCGAGGATGGGACTGCACTGCGTATCCGTTATGCAACGGCGCTGGCCGATGCCGGCGAGCTGGACGAGGCCGAGGCCGTGATCACGCAGCTTGTGGCCGAGGTGCCGGACGATCAGGAGGCTTGGATGCTTTGCCTGCGCTTGGCTGTGACGCGCCGCGATGGCGAGGCTGTGCAGCAGGTGATTGACGCGATCGACAACCAACATGTGTATTTGAGTGCTGAGAACCGCGAAAAGCTGGCGTTTTGGCGCGACGGAGGGGAGGCCCGATGAGTCTGGTACATCGTGTGCGCGACCATGCGGGTCGCTTTCGCTGGATGGGGCTGCTCGTGGTATGGGCGGTCTTTATCGCTATGGCCGCCGTGCTGTTAATTGAGCGCGCCGGTGTGCAATATAGCTCCGGGCAGCACAAGCTGGGCATGCTTGCCGCCAACGATGCAGTGCCGGCCTCCTCGGCGATCTTTGGCCAAAAGCCCACGTGCCTTGTTATTACCGATACCGATCAAGCGGGCGTCGAGGACGTCAAGGATCAGTTCGACCAGATTCTGCTCGACATGAAGATCGCCCACCGCGACGTGGATATCGCCATCGACGGCGCGGATGCTATTCCCTCGCTCGCGTCGTTTGACCGCGTGATTGTGCTTATGCCCTCGCTCGATGGGCTTGGTACGCATTTGACCGATATTATGAGTTGGGTGAGTGCTGGTGGTTCGCTCATGCTTGCCATGCCGCCGGATAATTCGAGCTACCTGCAGGTGATTGCTCCCAAGCTTGGCATTGAATCGGCTGGATATGACTATGCGATTGCCGAAAGCATCGTGCCGAGCGAGGACTTTATGCTGGGCGGGGGAGAGCGCTACGAGTTCTCGGACCCCTTTGATTCGTCGCTTTCGGTTTCGCTGTGCGAGACGGCGCGCGTATGGGCTAAGACCGGCGATGCGGGCGCCCCGCTCATTTGGTCGAATGATTGCGGCAGCGGGCGCACCGTGGTATGCAATATCGGTATCTATGACAAGGTCATGCGCGGCTTTTACGCCGCGGCGATCAGCCTGCTGGGCGATGCCACGGCCTATCCCGTCATCAACAGCGCTGTCTTCTATCTAGACGACTTTCCCAGCCCCGTGCCCTCGGGCGACGGCACCTACATCAAGCGCGATTATGGCCTTTCCATTGCCGATTTTTATACCAAGGTATGGTGGCCCGATCTGCAGAAGCTCGCGCAGCAATACGACATTCGCTACACGGGTGTGATGATCGAGAACTACGAGGACGTGGTCAATCAGGCCGAGCCCGTGCGCCAGCCCGATACCACACAGTTCCGCTACTTTGGCGGCATGCTGCTGCAGATGGGCGGAGAGCTGGGTTTTCACGGCTACAACCATCAGCCGCTGGCGCTCTGGGATACCGACTATGGCACGCAGTACGACTATAAGACGTGGAAGAATAAGGAGTCGCTCGTCGCGTCACTCAACGAGCTTATTGCCTTTCAGGACGAGGTGCTGCCCAATGCGCACGGCTCGGTCTACGTGCCGCCGTCAAATATCCTTTCGGCCCGCGCGCGCCAGCTTATCGGCGCCGACGTTCCGCGCATTAAGACCATTGCCAGTACGTACTTTGACGACGGCACCGATCTGCCGTACGTACAGGAGTTTGGTGTGGCGAGCGATGGTATCGTGGAGCAGCCGCGTATTGTCTCGGGCGGTATGGTCGACGATTCTTACATGCGTCTGGCCGCCGTGTCCGAGCTCAACATGCACTACGTGAGCACGCACTTTATGCACCCGGACGACCTGCTGGATCCCGATCGCGGCGCCAAAGAAGGCTGGGAAGTCTATAAGGGCGGCTTGACCGACTACCTGGACTGGCTTACCAAGTCTGCGCCCGACCTGCGTCGCCAGACCGGCTCGGAATGCTCGGGTGCCATCCAGCGCTTTTCGTCCGTGACGGTGAGCGTGGATACCAGCGCGGATGCCTGGACGCTTAGCCTGGGCAACTTTCACGACGAGGCGTGGCTCATGTTCCGCGCCAACAGCGGCGAGCCAGGTGCAGTCACGGGTGGCGAGATTACGCATCTGACGGGCGACCTGTACCTGGTCAAGGCCACGGACAAGACGGTGGCTATCGCGCGCAAGGAGGGTGGCGACTAATGAGAATCTGCTTGGTACTCGAGGGTTGCTACCCCTATGTGCACGGTGGCGTGTCCACTTGGATGCACGGCTACATTACGGCTATGCCCGAGCACGAGTTTGTGCTGTGGGTGATTGGTGCGCATGCTGCCGACCGCGGCAAGTTTGTCTACGAGCTGCCCGGCAACGTCGTCGAGGTGCACGAGGTGTTCCTGGACGATGCTCTGCGTCTTTCGGGCGAGCAGGAGGAAGTCGACTTCGACGACCGCGAGCGCGAGGCGTTGCGCCGTCTGGTTTCGCTCTCCAATCCGGACTGGGACGTGCTGTTCGACATTTTCCAGCGCCGCCACGTGCATCCGCTCTCATTTTTGCAGAGCCGCACGTTTATGGACATCTTCCGCGACGTGTGCCTGGCCGAGTACCCGTATACGCCTTTCGCCGATGCCTTCCACACCATGCGTTCGATGTTGCTGCCCGTGCTCTATCTACTGGGCAGCGAGGTTCCGGTGGCCGACGTGTATCACGCAATTTCGACCGGCTACGGCGGTCTGCTTGCAAGTTTGGGCTCCAGCATGAATCACGCACCGGCATTGCTGACCGAGCATGGCATCTACACGCGCGAGCGCGAAGAGGAGATCATTCGCGCCGACTGGGTGGTGCCGTCGTTTAAGGACCGCTGGATCCGCTTTTTCTACCTACTTTCGGAGGAGATCTACCGCCGCGCCTTCCGCGTGACGAGTCTGTTCCACAATGCGCGCAAAACGCAGATCGACATGGGATGCGATGCAGAAAAATGTCTGGTTATCCCCAACGGCATCCAGTTCGATCGCTTTAAGGACATTCCTTTAAAGCCCGATGACGGCTGGGTGGACATTGGCGCGGTGGTGCGCCTGGCGCCCATCAAGGACGTTAAGACCATGATCTATGCCTTCTTTGAGCTGCACGAGCGCCTGCCCAAGGTGCGCCTGCACATCATGGGCGGCGTGGACGACGAGGAGTATGGCGCCGAGTGCCACGCGCTGGTCGAAACCCTGGGCGTGCGCGACCTGATCTTTACTGGCCGCGTCAACGTGGTCGAGTACATGGAAAAGCTCGACTTTACCATTTTGACGAGCATCTCCGAGGGCCAGCCGCTGAGCGTGCTGGAGTCGCTTGCAGCGCGTCGTCCCTGCGTGACGAC
>CABSNA010000066.1 GCA_902478865.1 uncultured Collinsella sp. | reverse complement strand
GGGCCCGTGGGTTATACCCTAAGAGCAAACCACCCTTTTTAAGGGTGGTTCTGATTGTATGGGGTCCCTGTCTTCACAATTTCCGTCAAGCTTTTGGTTAGATTTTGGTCAGTTGGCGTAAGGGTGGAAGGCCAAAAGATTGCTGACGAAAAAAGCTCAGAGAAAGTGCTGGTAGGGGAGTTGTTGAGCTTTTCGACAGCTTTTGAGCAAAAGAAACTTTGTGGCTATTGCCGGCGATTGCGTTGTCGCGGTCATGGCGGTGCGGGATGCTGGTCGTAAGCGTCGAATGCTCCGATTTTGGAGGCCAGCATGGATCTGTTTCTTGAGACTCCGCAGCAACAAGCTGAGCGCATGCTGCGTCAGCAGCAACGACTCATGGAGATGCAAATGCAGGGGGCGGCAGCCCAGCCCCCTGCGCAAAATGCCACGCCTGTGGTTTCGCCTGCGGGCGAATCGGCACCAGAGGCCTATTCCGTACAGCAAGATTCATATGCGCAGGAGCTCGCGTTCGACAAGCGTCGTGCGCGTCGTCGCCGCGTGGGCCAGCGCCTGTGCACATTGGCGATGATCGTGCTCATCCCGCTGGGGCTTGCGGTCATCTTTCTGGCGTCGTATGCCCTCACGTGCATCCTCAACGGCGCATCGCCCAACGAGGCGCTCCAACATCTAGCGGCCCTGGGCCAGCGCCTAGGCGACGTCATAACAACCATCCGCACCGGCTGGGAGAGCTAGCGTTTGTAACATTAGGACTTCTAGGGTGTAGGGATTATCGCCACGAGCGGAATTCTTGCATCCTGTTGGTCCTGTCGTGCGACTGAATAGTATTATTGAAGTTGAATAATAATAGGATTTGTTATGTATAAGCAGGATTTAGAGCAGACTCTGTTGGGCATTGACGAAGAGGCAGAGCTGGAAATAGGTCCAAGAGACGACAGGCCGAGCGTTGTATTGGTGGGAGGAAGCGCCTTCATGCTAAACGATGTGACGAATCGTTCGGTTACACATGACATCGATGTGTTTGAGGCGGACAGGTGCCTCCGCGAGATCATAGCTCGATACCCCGAGGTGAATGGTATGGCGGTGGCATATTGTAATCAGATGCCATTCAATTACGAAGATCGTTTGATCCCCTTGGATATTGGGGCGCGTTTTATCAGGTACTTTACGCCATCCTTGGAGGATCTGGCGGTAATGAAGCTCTATGCCTTCCGTCCGAACGACATCATCGATCTTCATAGTCAGGCATTCGTCGACCGACTTGATTGGGGGCTGCTCGAACGGCTTATATTCGACGAGGGAGAAGCACTGGCGTCGTCGCCTTCGGAGCGGAGTTATCAAGAGATGGTCTGTGCATACAGGCAATACAAAAAGGAGGTGCTCGGTTGAATCTGACCTTTGAGGGATTCTTAAAAGGCTATTGCCGAGAGCTATCCGGACAGCAGTCGCTCAGTTTTAGAAAGCTGGTTAAGCAGGCGACGACGGTTGCGCCGCGCGTGGCGGAGCCCCTGTTTTTGCTCGCTTTGGCGCAGGGTAAAGCCGAATACGTTCTGGGCTTGTCCGAGGGCTCGTGGATGGAAGAAGATTACCGAGGCGTTTTGTCCTTGTACGCCCAAACGGGTAGCCTGGCATCTCTATGCGCCGAGGACAAACTCCCTAACCGTTATGCCAACGTTTGGCGTGCGTATAGAGCGGTGAAGGAAAAGCCGGTGGCGGACAGGAGGATCAACGCCCTGATGCGAAAAAGAACGTTGGGAGCGCTAGGGGAATCGGGCGTAACGCGCTACGGTCTCTGCCGCGATTTGAATCTGAATAAGGGAAACGTGTACGCATACTTAGCCGGCGATGACTCAAAGGTGAGCAGGGAGACGGCGCGCCGCATTATGGAATATGCGGAGGAGAGGGGCGCCCAAGAAGGGGCCGGGCGCCCGGTGCGTGTGGCGGGGTAAGATTGATCGCGGTTTTGATTGATGACCGATTGAGTTTGTTGGGCGGAGTCTATGTCTGCTATTGATATCGTGCTTGTTGTGATCGCCTTGGTGGCGGTGGGGGTTGCTGTGGCTTGCGCCCTCCAGCTCAAGAGCCTGCGTGCCGAGTTGCGGGAGCGTGGCGACAGTAGCGCGGAAACGCTGGCAGCACTCGAGCAGGCCAACAACGCGCTCGATGCCCTGAACGTCGCGCTGGCCGAAACTCGCCGCACGGCCAACGCCATCGCGCAGCAGCAGACGACAGATGCGGCCGTGGGGCAGCAACGTTACCTGACCATTGCACGTGAGTTTTCGCAAACTGGTGACCGGATGGATGACCTTCGCCGCGAGACGGCCCAACAGCTCGGTGCCAACCGCGAGGGCATCGAGCACCGCCTGGACAAGGTGCGCGAGACGGTCGATGCCCAGCTGGGTGCTATCCGCAAAGACAACAACGTGCAACTCGATCAGATGCGCGCGACGGTGGACGAGAAACTCTCCCGCACGCTCAACGATCGCCTGTCGGCATCGTTTAAGCAGGTGAGCGACCAGCTCGAGGCCGTGTACAAGGGCCTGGGCGACATGCAGTCCATCGCCACCGGCGTGGGCGACCTTAAGCGCGTGCTGGGCAACGTGAAGGCGCGTGGTATTTTGGGCGAGGTGCAGCTGGGTGCAATTCTGGCGGACATTCTTACACCCGACCAGTATCTGGAAAACGTCGCCACCAAGCCCGGCGCCTCGGAGCGCGTTGAGTTTGCCGTCAAGCTGCCGGTGGACGAGGGCGATCCCGTGCTGCTGCCGATTGACTCCAAGTTTCCGGGCGACGCGTACGAGCATTTGCTCGACGCGCAGGAGTCGGGCGATGCGGAGACCGTGGCGGCTGCGCGCAAGACGCTCGACACCATGGTCAAGCGCGAGGCCAAGGATATCTGCGAAAAGTACCTGAGTGTGCCGGCAACGACCAACTTTGGCATCATGTTCGTGCCGTTTGAAGGACTGTACGCCGAGGTCGTCAGCCGCCCCGGGCTTATCGAGACCCTGGGCCGCGACTATCACGTCAACGTTGCCGGCCCCAGCACCATGGCGGCCATTCTCAAC
This sequence comes from uncultured Collinsella sp., assembly GCA_902478865.1. Taxonomy (GTDB): domain Bacteria; phylum Actinomycetota; class Coriobacteriia; order Coriobacteriales; family Coriobacteriaceae; genus Collinsella. The sequence continues at coordinate 4,180 of CABSNA010000066.1, read as the reverse complement.
AGCCTGCAGATGAGTTACCAAACGTTTAAGCTGCAAAAACGCACCGACGATGTACTGCGCGTGCTCTCCGCTGTCAAGGCCGAGCTGCCGCGCTATCAAAAGGCGCTGCGCCGCGCCCAGCAGCAGATCGAGACCGCGGGCAAAACGGTCGAGGGCATCATCACCACGCGCACCAACGTCATGGAGCGCAAGCTCAAGGACATCGACGCCCTGGAAGATGCCGAGGAGGCCGACGAGATCTTGGGGCTTACGTCTGCGAGCCTGCTCGCAGACCAAAAAGACGAGGACTAGCTTCATCTGACGGCGGGGCGCCTGCGCAAGCGCGGGGCGCGGGCGCTTTTCGCGTCGCACTTGCCTGAAGTGCGCTTTAGTGTGCAACAATGGCGTTTCGCCCTATCAGACGCGAAAGGAAGCCCATGTCTCAGAGAAACACCAGTCCGCTCAAACGCTCCACCGTGCGTCGCACGCTGCAGCGTTTTTGGGACGTCACGCGCACGCAGCCGCTGATCGTCTTTCTCTCGGTGTTCTCGCCGGCGGGCTACATCTTTTTGCTCACGTTTGCCAACACCTATGTGATGGCCCTCATCGTCGACCGCGTCCAGGCCGGTCCCGTGGCAGGCGACCAGGTGTTTGAGGTCTTTGGTCCTTACATTCTGGCGCTCGTGCTCGTTAACCTAGTGGGCCAAATCCTCTCCAAGCTGCAGGACTACACCGTCTACAAGCTCGAGATTGCGGGCAACTATCACCTGGCGCGCCTGTGCTTCGACACGCTCTCCAATCAATCCATGACATTTCACACCAGCCGCTTTGGCGGATCGCTTGTGAGCCAGACAAGCCGTTTTATGAGCGGCTACACGGGGCTGGTGGACGTGACGGTGTATTCGCTCATCCCCACCATCACCTCGGTCATCTGCACCGTGGCCGCACTCGCCCCGGTGGTGCCGACGTTTACCGTGATCCTGGTGTGCATCATGGTCGTCTACATTGCGTTTGTCTGGCTTATGTACAAGCGCATCATGCCGCTTTCGGCCGCGACGTCCGCCGCGCAGAACAAGCTCTCGGGCGTGCTCTCCGACGCGGTCACGAACATCTTGGCCGTCAAGACCTGCGGGCGCGAGGACTTTGAACGTGATCTGTTCGACGCCGCTGATCGTGCCGCGCGCGATGCCGAGACGGTCTCGATGCACGCCATGATGCAGCGCAACTTTACGACCTCGGGTCTTATCGTCATCACCATGGCCGTGGTGAGCGTATTCGTGGCGGGCGGCAACGCGTGGTTTGGCATCTCGGCCGGCTCGCTCGTCATGATCTTTACCTATACCTAGAACCTCACCATGCGCCTGAACTACGTGAGTTCCATGATGCAGCGCATCAACCGCGCTTTGGGCGATGCGGCCGAGATGACGCGCGTGCTGGACGAGCCGCGTTTGGTGGCAGACGACCCGGACGCCCCTGAGCTCAAAGTGACCGAGGGCGCGATTGATTTTGAGCACCTGAGTTTTGCGTACCGTGACGCTGCGGCGGGCGAGAGCGTGTTCGATGACCTGACGCTTCATGTGGCGGCGGGCCAGCGCGTGGGCCTGGTGGGTAAATCGGGCTCGGGTAAGACGACGCTCACCAAGCTGCTGCTGCGCCTGGACGATGTTCAGGGCGGCCGCGTGCTCGTGGACGGTCAGGATGTCTCGCGCTGCACGCAGCAGAGCCTGCGCCGTCAGGTTGCCTACGTGCCGCAGGAGGCGCTGCTGTTCCACCGCTCCATTCGCGAAAACATTGCCTACGGTCGTCCCAACGCCACTGATGAGCAGATCCGCGAGGCGGCTCGCTTGGCTAATGCGACCGAGTTTATCGACCGCCTGCCCCGTGGCTTTGACACCATGGTGGGCGAACGCGGCGTCAAGCTCTCGGGCGGCCAGCGTCAGCGCGTGGCTATCGCCCGCGCCATCCTAACCGACGCGCCGATTCTGGTGCTCGACGAGGCGACCTCTGCCCTCGACAGCGAGTCCGAGGCGCTGGTGCAGGAGGCGCTCGAAAACCTGATGCGTGGACGTACCTCCATTGTGGTGGCGCACCGCCTGTCCACCGTGGCGGCGCTCGACCGCATTGTGGTGCTGGCCGATGGCGAGATCGTCGAGGACGGCACGCATGCGCAGCTCGTCGAGGCGGGTGGCGAGTACGCGAGCCTGTGGAGCCGTCAGACCGGCGCATTCTTGGAGGCGTAAGCGTTTCGGACGTGGGACAATTGTGCCCATAAGTTTATTGTGCCGTTGAGCCGAGGAGTCGTTATGCCACGCGAGACCAATGCCGCCAAACGCGAGCGCGCCGTTGAGGTGTGCGAGCGTCTCAACCGTCGCTATGGCCCGGTCGAGTGCTTTTTGGACCACGAGAATCCCTTCCGCCTACTGATCGCGGTGCTGCTCTCGGCGCAAACGACCGATGCGCAGGTCAACAAGGTGACGCCACGGTTGTTTGCCCAGTGGCCTACGCCCGAGGCCATGGCCGGGGCGAGCGTGGCTGACGTGGCAGACACCATCAAGTCACTCGGCTTCTACAAGAGCAAAGCCAAGCATGCCGTCGAGGCCGCGCAGATGATTGTCGCCGATTACGGCGGCGAGGTGCCGGCCGACATGAAGGAACTCGTGAAGCTGCCGGGCGTGGGACGCAAGACGGCGAACATCGTGCTCAACGTGGGGTATGGCATCGTGGAGGGCATTGCGGTGGACACGCACGTCAACCGCATTGCGCACCGCCTGATGCTGAGTCCCAAGACGCATGCAAAGGAGCCGCTCAAGACCGAGCAGGATTTGCTCAAGATTTTGCCGCACGAGTATTGGGAGTCGGTTAACCATCAGTGGATCACCTTCGGTCGCGAGATCTGCGACGCCCGCAAACCCAAGTGTGACGAGTGCCCGCTGGCAGATTTGTGCCCCAGCGTGCGCGTAGCGGGGTAGGGCGGAACGCATCTTCGTCTGGCGTTTTTTGCGGGGCTGGGTTTGCCCTTGAGCCGGAGTCCTCTCCATGCGCTACCATGACGGACAATGTATTTGACGTACGACCAGCCGAGCTTGCCCCGGCGGGCTTTTGGCGTTGCGATGCCGGAGGAACAGCATGCTCATTCACCGTATAGCCGCGCAGCTCTACACTGCCGAGGCGCTGCAGACCGTCGAGGCCGGACTCGATGCCGGCGAGGACGTGACGCTGGCCGTGTCGCAGTCGGGTCGCACGCTTATGGCGGCCGCCCAGTTTGCGCGCCGTCCGCGCCCGACGGTCTACATTGTGAGTGGCGAGGATGCGGCCGATCGCGCCGCGCGCAGCCTTGCCGCCTACGTGGGCCTGGCGCACGTGTGCCGTTTTCCCGAGCGCAAGGACTATCCGTGGCGCGAGCAGGCGCCCGACGACGCCGTGGTGGCGCAGCGATGCGAGGCCCTGGGACGCATCGTGCGCGGGGACAACTGCATCATGGTTGCCTCGGCTCGCGCGTTGCTGCGCTGCGTGCCGCCGGTCGAGAGTCGCTACTGGGAGTCCACTACTTTTGCGGTGGGCGAGGAGATTCCTTTTGATGAGGTACCGCAGCGTCTGGTGGGCATGGGCTACACCAATGCCGGCGCCGCCGATGCGCCCGGTCTGTTCCGCGTGCACGGCGACACCGTCGAGGTGTTCCCTGCACAGGAAAAGGCACCCGTGCGCATTGAGTTCTTTGGCGATGAGATCGATCGCATCCGCCGCATGGTGAGCTCAACGGGGCAGACCATCGGTAACGAGGACAGTATCGAGATCTTCCCCTGCCGTGAGCTGGCGCTTACCGACGAGGCCGTCCACAACATGCATGTGGCGCTCTATCGCGCCAGCCAGGACGACAGCAAGTTGGCGGCGCTGCTCGAGATGGTGGATGCACGCATCGTCACGCCCGAGCTCGACCGCTTTTTACCGGTGATGTACGGCCAGACCGTAAGCCCGTTGGCGCACGTGAGCGGCAAGGCGCTCGTGGTCCTGTCCGAGCCGCGCTCGCTGTTCGACGACTGCCTGCGCGCCTACGAGGATATTGAGGCCCGTGCCGGCGAGGCAGGGATTGACCGCCTGGATGGTCTGTACGTGCGCGCCCAACAGCTCGATTTTGGTGCCCAGCAGCGCCTGAACTATGTGAGCCTCATCCGTGCCGGCGGTGCGGTGACGGCCGAGCTCA
>CABSNA010000065.1 GCA_902478865.1 uncultured Collinsella sp. | reverse complement strand
TTACCTACGTTTATCAAGGCGTGAGCTGCGGGTTTTTATCTTCTCGGCGAACGGTTTTGCAGTTTTACCATTTTTATATCGACACCCCAGCGGCAAAACGTTTTTGCTGATCATCGCGGTTGATTCCGTTCGCGGCGCAGAGACAGCGCTTCACCGGTGCGTTTTCACAACCACTCCAAAACAAAAAGCGGTGACGCCTCATTTGAGACGTCACCGCTTCCGTGTAGGAGCCGGTTATCGGAGCTCCGCCCGATTAGGGCTTAACGTATGCCTGGATTACTCTTCCTCAACGTGGTTAATCACAGCACCCTTGGTGTGGATGAAGTTGGGAACGAAGGCGACGATCAGAAGGACAGCAAGAATCGCGTAGACACCGGTGGTACAGAAGGCCTCGGCAGCGCGGCCAAGCGTAATACCAATGACGGAGAAATCGAAGTCGCCGAACGTAGTGTTCTTGAAGCCAAAGACGTCAAGAACGGGCAGGAGCAGGGCCGGGGCGAAGGTGATGAGCAGGCCGTTGACGAAAGCGCCAAGAGCTGCGCCCTTGCGACCGCCGGTAGCATTGCCGTAGATGCCTGCGGTAGCACCGCAGAAGAAGTGGGGAACCATGCCCGGGATGATGAAGATGCCCAGGGTAGCGCCCACGATGAACATACCGACCACGCCACCGATGAAGGATGCGACAAAGCCGAGGATGACGGCGGTGGGAGCATAGGGGAAGAAGACGGCGCAGTCGACGGCGGGGATGGCGCCGGGGATCAGCTTGTTGGAGATGCCCTGGAAAGCCGGGACCAGGTCGGCAAGGATCATACGAACGCCGTTATAGACGATGGTGACACCAACGGCGAAAGACAGAGCGCAGGTCAGGGCATAGACAATCACGTTGTCGCCGCCAGCGGTCTTGGTAACGACCGCAGGATCTGCAATGTAAGCGGCGAAAGCGGTAACCAGGTAGAAGAAGGCCATGGTAAGAGCCGTGGAGATGGTAGTGTCGCGCAGGAAGGAGAACTTCTCGGGAACCTCGATCTTCTCGGTGCTGTTCTCCTCGGCGTCCTTAGCAAAAAGCGTACCGACTGCAGCGGAGATGTAATAGGCGAGTGAACCGAAGTGGCCCATGGCGATTTCATCGCCATCGGTAACCTTCTCGGTGAAACGCTGACCAACGGCGGGAAGCATAGCGCTCACGAGGCCCAGGAACATGCCGCCCACGATGACAAGCTGGACATCCTGGAAGCCAGATGCCTGCAGAACGGCAGACAGCAGGCAGGCCATAAACATGCTGTGATGGCCCGTCAGGAAGATGTACTTAAACTTGGTAAAGCGGGCAATGATAATGTTCACGACATAGCCGAGAATCAGGATCATCATGGTCTGAACGCCGAGGACGCTCTGAGCCATCGAAACGACGACCTCGTTGTTGGGCACGACGCCGGTGATGTGGAAACCGGTCTCGATGAAGGTACCCAGCGGAGCAAGGTTCTCCTGAACAACAGCGGCGCCGGCGGACAGCATGATGTAACCAAGAATGGGCTTCAGGGTGCCCGTCATCACCTTGTGGGCAGGGCGCTTAAGCGCGACAAGGCCCACAAAGGCAAATAGACCCATAATCCACGCTGGCTTGGTCAGAATCGATTGGATAAACTCAAGTATGGGAAGGATGGCTTGCATCTGCGCTTCCTTTCTCTCTAACGTGGGCGCGTTTCCCTCTTCCACAGGGAACCGCCCTTTTTTGTGCCGCTTTAGGCGTTAGCGGCGGCCGCCTTGATTGCCTCGAGGGCGTCTTCGCGGATCTTCTTCTTGTTCACATAGCTGCGAACGATCACAACGTTGCCGTGGAGCTCGGGGGCGAGTTCCTTAACGGTGATGAACAGATCCGGATTTGCGGAAGAAGCACCGTTCAGGTCCATAGACTCAACGTCGGCCTTGATGCCCTCCTCCTCGCAAAGCTCCTCGACTTTGCCAGCGAGCATCAGGCTGGACCCGATGCCGTTTCCGCATACGGTGATGATATGCATGGCAACCTTCCTCTCCTACACGTGACGGTTTTCCGTCTATCCAAAAGCGGCGACGCATCGCCGTGCCATTAAGGCCTAAAAGAATGAACGCATGGTCTCCAAAACCTGCTCGGGCGTATCGCATGCGCTGAGCTTGGCAACGCAGTCCTCGTCCTCGAACATCTGCGAAAGCTCCAGCAAGCAGCCAAGATGAGCCTTGGGGTCGGGTGCGCAAATACCCACGAGCACGTGAACTGGATCGAAATCCTCGTGTCCAAACGCAATGGCAGGGTCAAGCGTGACGATACAGATCCCCGCTTCACTCACATTGCCATCTGCCTGAGCGTGGGGCATGGCGATGCCCTCTTCCAAGACCATATAGGGGCCGAATTTGTGAACCGATGAAATCATGGCGTCAACATAGCTCTGGTCGCATTTGCCAGCGTCTACGAGCAACTTACCGCATGCCCTGATCGCTTCCTCCCAGTCGGAGGCCTCGACGTGGCAGGCAACAAGCTCGGGCTTAAGAAGATCGGTCAGCATGCTCGTCCCCTACTCCTCGGGCAGGATATGAAAACCAAGCGCCTGAATGTCGCGGGCAAAGCCCTTGACCGTATCAAGCGAGTACTCAAGCAAATCTTTCCCGAAATTCTTGCGTTTGGCAAGAAGGGCATTGGGGACCGTAATGATCTGGCATCCAACGGACTCCGCCTGGAAGATATTGAGGACCTCGCGCGTAGACGCCCAGAGAACCTCGGCAGCAGGCTTAACGGCAGCCTTCTTTACGGACTCCGCCATGAGGGGCAGCGGATCGACGCCGGTATCGGCAATGCGACCGGCAAAGATGGACAGAATAGAGGGGGTCTCAGCAGAGACGGCATCGACAAACTCGTCGACCTGCTCGGGCGTGAAGATGGTGGTGACGTTGACCTTGATGCCGTCGGCAGAAAGGCGCTTGACCAGCGCGGCAGTGGACTCACCCTTGGTATTGAGCGCCGGAATCTTAACGTAGACGTTGTCTGCCCAGGTTGCGATCTCGCGAGCCTCGGCTTCCATACCCGCCTCGTCGTCGGCGAATACCTCAAAAGAGACCGACACATCAGTAATGTGCTCAAGAACCGTCTTGGCAAAAGCGCGATAGTCGGTCACGCCGCCGGCCTTCATAAGGGAAGGATTGGTCGTGAAGCCCTGAACGTTGCCATTGTCATGCATGTCAAGCATGCCCTCGAGGTTAGCGCCGTCGGCAAACACCTTGATCGCCATGTTCGGTCCTTTCTCATCTAACACCATTGCTATCGAAAGCCTTCTTCTTTGTTTCAAAAGCTTTTCAGTTTTCTTTTATAAACCATTTCAAAAGCTATCGAAAGCTCAATTGTCAACTTTCCGTGAACGGTCGAATATCGGGCGTGAACGTACTTCTTTTGGGTGGCACCTTCAGAATGAGACTCTTTATAGCTCGTTTACGTGCGAACTATCTGCTACGCATGCATTTGTGACATGACATTCCGTTCTTTTGATTCATTCGAATTTGCCTTGTTCTTTTCATATCGATACGTTATATTTCGATTACGAAAGGCGCATCTTTTACCTTTTGTTCAAAAGGAGCGGCATATGGCATCTACTTCAGACCTTTCACCGGCCGAGCGTCAGCGATTTATCATGAATTGGCTGGCCGAAAAGCCAAATATCTCGGTATCCGACATCGTTCGCCGTTTTTCGGTTTCGGAAGTCACCGCACGACACGACCTCATCTCGCTGGAATCCGAAGGCAAGCTGCGTCGCGTACGCGGCGGAGCGGTATCGCTTTCTCGCTCCAACGCAATCTCGTATCCCGAGGAGCGCATCAATGTCCAAGTCGAGGCCAAGGAGGCCATCGCCGCAACCGCAGCAACTCTTGTTGATGATGGCGATGTTCTGGTAATTGATATCGGCACCACAGGCTTTTACTTCGCTAAGGCCCTCATGGACAAGCGTGAGATCACCATTATCACCGGCGATCTTGCAATCGCGAACTACGCCAGCTTCAATCTCCCCAATGCTTCGGTAGTGCTGCTGGGCGGCTCCGTGCGCAAGGGCCACCTCTATCTCGCGGGCGCACTGACGCTCGACTGCATGAGCAAACTACATGCCGACAAGGCGTTTGTCAGTGCCGACGGATTCCACCCCGACCACGGTTTTACCGTCGAGCACGACTTCTCGGCCATGATCAAGCATATGTACCTGACCAACTCAAACCAGGGCTACATGATGGTTGACCAGGGAAAGTTCAACAAGACCAGTTTTTATCAGTCCGCGCAGATTGATGACCTCGACGGCATCATCGTTGATGGAGACGACGAGGGCATCATGACGGCGGCGATCGAGAGCAGTCGCAGTCATCCCAAGCTCTATATTGCAAAATAGCTCAAATGGCCGGGTCGCCCTCACTGCGGGTGACCCGGCCATTTATTAAATCAACCCAAAATGCTGCATCGCTGTGACGGTGCCGTCGTGTGCGACGTCGTCGGTCACGTAGTCGGCGACCGCCTTGACCTCGGGCATGGCATTGCCCATGGCCACAGCCGTCTCGACGGCGGCAAGCATGCCCAGATCGTTGCCCGAATCGCCAAAGCCAAAGGTGCGCTCGTTGCCCACGCGACCCAGATACTCCAGCGCCCGCGCCACGCCCACGCCCTTGTCAATACCCTTGGGACTCAGCTCGCGGTTCGAACCACCGGTGTTGCACAGCTCAAACTCGCGATCGATAAAGCCATCATCGTTGGCTACGCGAGCCAGGTCGCACGCGTTAATGCACACCTTGCCCAAGCGCAAGCGGCCATCGATGCGCATTTCCTCGGCGCCATGCACCACAGCGGTGCCGATCAAAGACGATTGTTCAACGCCCGCAGGCTCCAGCGCAAAGGTTGCCTCGTTGGCCTCGAAAAAGGCCTCAATCCCTGCCGCGGCCATACGGCGTGCAAGCTCCGCGATAACGTCCTCGTCAAAGCAGTCCTCATGCACCACGCGGCCCTCGACCTCGAGCGTGGCGCCCGCCATGGCAACGACGCCCGCGGGGTCGAGCGCACGCAGGCTATCGGCGATGAGCCACAGGGGGCGACCCGTGCAGATAAACGCCTTGTGTCCCGCGTCGCGCAGACGATGAAACGCCTCGACGACCGCCTGCGAGGGACGCACCGCCGAGAAGTCCTTATCGGTCATATCGTCGGGATCGAACGACGTCAGCGTGCCGTCCACGTCAAAAAACAGTACGGCGGAATCGGGGCACGCATCAATCATATGGGTTCCTTTCGAGGGCGATGGCAAACGAAGCATCCATCATATAATGGAGCGACGCAACCAGAGAGGTCACCCATGGAATTTTACGCAAGCTGCCCCGAGGGCTTTGAGTCCGCACTCGCCGATGAGCTTAAACGCCTCGGGCTTTCGCATGTCCGCCGCCTGAAGGGCCGCGCTACGTTTGAGGGCGAGCTTGAGCAGGGCTATCGCGCGTGCCTGTGGTCGCGCCTGGCGAGCCGCGTGTTCGTGGTAGTCGGGCGCTTTGAGGCGCAGGATGCCGATGAGCTGTACGATAGCGTTTACGACATCGCCTGGGAGAGCATCGTCCGCCCCGGCGCCACCATCGCCATCACCGCCCGCGGCGTGACCGAGCAGCTGCGCAACACGCGCTTCTCGGCCCTGCGCGCCAAGGACGCACTGTGCGACCGCCTGGCCGAGACCACGGGCCGTCGTGCTGACGTCGATGCCGCCGATCCCGATGTCCACCTGCTGCTTTCGCTGCGCCAGCGCCGCGCGAGCATAAGCCTGGACCTTTCGGGCGATCCGCTGTTCAAGCGCCTGCCGCCCGCAGCGACCCGCTCCGGCGAGGGCGCGCACGTGCTGCGCCCCGACTACGCCGCCCTGGTGCTGGCGCAGGTCGGCTGGACCGCGCTGTGCGAGCGCGAGCTGACGGCCGACGACTACGAAAACGAGGCCCTGCCCACGCTGATCGACGCCTCGTGCGCCGGCGGCGGTCTGCTGCTGGAGGCAGTGAATATCCTAACCGACCGCGCCCCGGGCGCCGCCCGCGAGCGCTGGGGCTTTGAGGGCTGGCAGCTGCACGATGTTGCCCTGTGGGAGCAGCTGCGCGCCGAGGCGCGCGAGCGCGAGACGGCGGCACGCGAGCGCCAGGCACGCATCGTGGCCGTAGACATCGACCCCGCCGCCCGCAAGACTGCCGAGCGCATGGTCAAGTGCGCTGGCTACAAGCGATTTGTCGATTTTTGCGCCGCCAAGTCCGCCACCGTACTGGACCACGCGGGCGCCGTCGCCGGTGCCGCCGTGGTCGCGGATACGACCGAGACGCCGCTTTCGCTCATGCATGACACCATGACGCTCATCGGCGAGCTGCGCCGCGCGCCCGAGCTTGCCGCGGCGCCGGTCGCCGCGCTCACCCGCGACGGATTGCTGGCCCGCGCGCTCCATGCCGAGCCCGCGCGCTCCATCGCCGTCATGCCCAATAACGAGGAGGCGGCTATTGAGGTTTGGCCCTCGCTCGACCACGCCGCCGCAGCATTTGAAGCTGCGACCAGCGCAGATGCCGAGGGCGAGACCGCGGACGCCGACAACGTCATCAGCGACGAAGCCGCCGACACCCTCATGCCCGAACCTGCCGCCTCGCTCGACCTGGGCGACGGCAAGCCGCTGCCCGTGCTCGTCCCCGAGTCCGAGCAGTTCGCCAACCGCCTGCGCAAGAACGCCCGCCTGCGCCGCAAGTGGGCAAAGCGCGAGTGCGTGAGCTGCTACCGCGTCTACGATGCCGACCTACCCGACTACTCCGCCGCCATCGACCTGTACGAGGGCTGTCCGCAGACGCCGGGCCGCTGGCTCGTCATCGCCGAATACGCCGCGCCCAAGACCATCGACCCCGCGCTGGCCCAGGCCCGCATGCTCGACATCTTGGCCATCGCGCCGCGTATCCTAGATGTTCCCGCCGGGCATGTGCACGCCAAGGCCCGCATGCGTTCGCGCGGCGGCTCGCAGTACGGCAAGCAGGGCGCCGGCAAGGGCTGCTCGGGCGAGCGCGCCAACATCGCGCGCCGTCGCCTGCCGCTCATCGAAGAGGGCGGACTCACCTTTGCCGTCAACTTTGATGACTACCTGGATGTAGGCATCTTCTTGGACCACCGCGTCACCCGCAACCTGGTGCGCGAGCACGCCAAACAGGCACGCCGCTTCCTCAACCTGTTCGCCTACACCGGCACCGCCACCTGCTATGCGGCCGACGGCGGCGTCGAGGAAACCGTGACAGTCGACCTTTCCAACACCTACCTGGACTGGGCCGAGCGCAATATG
>CABSNA010000064.1 GCA_902478865.1 uncultured Collinsella sp. | reverse complement strand
GATCGTCGGCAGCGTCAGATGTGTATAAGAGACAGCCTCGATCTCAGTCTTCTCGACAGCACCCTCGCTCGCAGCCTTCTCGGCGGCAAGGCGGGCACGGCGCTCGGCAAAAGTCTCCTTCTTTGCGGGCGCAGCCGTCTCGACGGCACCCTCGTCCGCATCGGAATCGTCATCGACGGCAGCCTTCTTGGGCTTGACCGGGGCCGACGCGGCCTCGCTTACCGGATCGATAATCTCGGACTGAACAACGGCCGTCATCTTTTCCTGCGTCTCGCGGAACTGACGGATGGCACGGCCGATTGTGCGGCCCATCTGCGGGAGCTTATCCGGGCCAAACAGCAAAAAGCCGAAGACCACGATGATCGCGAGCTCACCCTCTCCAATACCAAACACACATACCTCCAAGGCTCGATGTGAGTCGAGCCCGCACCGCGCCATTCGGCCGGAACTCGTCTATTCATTCGGTCAAGTATAGCGCCCGGACGCCAAAACGTCCGAGCGCATCACAAACATATGCCAAACGGCACGCCCCTTTTGGGGCAGGGCTTATGCCGCCGTGATCGAGATCTCCTGGTCGACGCCCAGCAGCTGAACCACGCGCATCACCGGGGGCTGCACATTGGTGCAGCTAAAGCGCTTGCCGTGGTCGACCGCGTGGTGCGCGGCGCCCACGAGCACGCCAATGCCCGTCGAATCAATGTAGCTCACCTGGGCAAAGTCGAGCTCAACGGCCTCGGTGGGCTGCTCGAGCGCCAAGTCGATGGCGTTGCGCAGACTATCGGCATTGGAGATATCAATCTCGCCGGTTACCTTAATGGTATAGAGCTCTGGCGTGGGGTTGGTGGAAATACCCAAATCCATGTATACGCTCCTTTACGTATCGAAAGTGCGGATAGTACGGGAAGCCGCGCGTTAGGCGCGCTCGGCACGCGCAAGCTCGGCAGCGACCAGCTTCACAGCCAGCACCAGCACATCGAGCGCGGCCTCCAGGTCCTCGACCGTGGGATAGCTCGGCGCGATGCGGATGTTGGTGTCGCGCGGGTCCTTGCCATAGGGCCAGGTAGCACCGGCCGGCGTGAGCTTGACGCCCAGGTCGGCGCAAAGCGCGGCGACCTTCTGGGCCGAGCCCTCGGGACCATCGAAGCTTACAAAGTAGCCGCCGCGGGGGTGCGTCCAGGTGGCACAGTCTGTGTCGCCCAAGCCCTCGGTGAGCTTGCGCTCGACGGCCTCAAAGCGCGGACGCAGGAACTCGGCATGCTTTTTCATGTGCTCCTTGACCGCCTCGATGGTGGGAAGGAAGCGTACGTGGCGCAGCTGGTTGAGCTTGTCGGCGCTGATAAGGCCAGCCTTCAGGCGCTTGGAGAACTCCGCGATAACCGCGGGGCTCGCACCGATAAAGCCGATGCCGGCGCCCGGGAAGGTGATCTTGGACGTCGAGGCAAAGGCCACCACGCGGTCCTCGGTGCCCGCCGCGCGAGCGAGGTCAAAGATGTTGGCGAGCTCGTCGGTCTCGTCGTACAGGTCGTGCACGCAGTAGGCGTTGTCCCAGAAGATGCGGAAATCGGGCGCGACCGTGGGCATCTCGACCAGGCGACGCACGGTGTCCTCGCTAAAGGTGATGCCCGTGGGGTTGGAATACTTGGGCACGCACCAGATACCCTTGATGGAGTCGTCGGCGGCAACCAGGCGCTCGACCTCGTCCATGTCGGGGCCGTTGTCGGTCATCGCGACGGGGACATTCTCGATACCCAAGTCGGCAGTGATGCCAAAGTGGCGGTCGTAGCCGGGAACAGGGCACAGGAACTTGACCTTCTTGCCGTCATGCGCGGTCTCATAAGCCTCCCAAGGCTCGCTGCCGCACGAGCCGCAGCGCCAGAACATGCCGGCGATATCGTGCTCGATCAGCAGGCTCGACGAACCCAATACGAGCGTCTGCTCGACGGGGCAACCCAGGAACTCCCCCGCCAGCTTGCGTGCCGAGGGAATACCCTCAAAGCAGCCGTAGTTGGAACAATCGACGTTGCCGTCGTGCAGATCGGCATCGGCATTGAGGATATCGAGCATGGGTCGAGAGATGTCAACCTGGGAGGGCGACGGCTTGCCGCGGGCCATGTCGAGCGCCAGGCCCTTGGCCTTGACCTCGGCGACCTCGGCTTTGAGCGCCTCTATGGCGGCATCGAGTTCGGTGGTTTCCATCTTCTGGTAGATCGTCTGCATGGGTGCGACCTTTCGCGAAGCGGTACGTTGCAGTTCGTCTAAGTATAGACCGCCACCGCCGCAACGGTATGAAGCCGTGATAGATTAAGTCCATCGCAATAAATTACGAATCGCCGCGCATGCCGGCGTGGGGCGCCCAAGGAGGCACTATGGAGTACGGATCGTTCCAAGCCGAGGAATTCGGCGACCTGCAGCGCCTGGTCGACGGACTGTTTTACGACCGCCACGCCATCGACCGCCTGGATCTCATCGTGCAGGCCGAAATCTTGGACCTGGCGCCCGATCTCATGGAAATCGTGAACCTTTTGCCGCCCGGCTACTACGACCGCCAATCGCTTTGCGACCAGCTCAACTCGGCCCTTGCCGCCCACGGCTGGGGAGCCGTCTACGGCACCGTCGAATAAACCTAGTCATTGGGGACGTATCCAAATAAATGAAACGCCGTTTGTGACAGTACTCACAAACGGCGTTTTTGCATACGAGGGTATCCGGAGCATGTCCGGCCCCGGTTTTCGCGCGCCTACTCGTTCTTGGGCGCGGGGTGCTTGCAGACCACACTCATGTAGATCATGCCGAGCACGGCCGCGGTGACAGAGCCGGCAAGAATAGCGGCCTTGGCTGCCAGAACCTCAAACTGGGCCGTCGGGAAGGCAAGGCCGCTGATGAGGATCGACATGGTAAAGCCGATGCCGCCCAGAATGCCCACACCGGCAATCATGTGCCAGTTGACATTGTGCGGCAGCTCGCAGACCCTAAACTTAACCAGGGCAAACGTCATGCCAAAGATACCAATCGGCTTGCCCAGCAGCATGCCAAAGTACACGCCGAGCGTCACCGGGTCGGTGAGCAGCGTGCTCATGTCCACGCCCACTAGGCGAACCTGTGCGTTCACGAACGCAAAGATCGGAAGAATCACAAAGTTGACCGGCGTGGAGATCAGACGCTCCATGCGGATGAGCGGCGGGGTGACGCGGTGCATGACGCGCTCGACCTTAGTGGTCGAGACGGTAAAGTCATGCTGGCCCAGGATGTGTGCCTCGTCATCGTAGCGGTCATCGAGCAACGGCAGGCACTCGCCCAACCAATCGGTAAGGCTATCGAGCTTGACGCCGCACTTGGCCGGGATGGTAAAAGCCAAGATGACGCCGGCAAGCGTGGCGTGTACGCCGCTCTTGAACATGCAGAACCACAACAGCAAACCCAGTACCGAATACGGGGCAAGGCGGTAATGCTGCGTCTTGTTGAGCCACACGAGCGCGCAGGTCACAAGCGCGGCGGCGCCCAACCAAAACGGATTGGGGCTCTGACCGTAGAAGATGGCGATGGCGGCGATAGAGATGAGGTCGTCGGCGATGGCGAGCGTCGAGAAGAACACGCGCACGCCGTTGGGCACGCGATTGCCCAAAAGCGACAGCACGCCCAGTGCGAAGGCAATATCGGTTGCCATGGGGATGGCCCAACCGTTGTGAGCGCCGGCATGGTTAAAGATCAGGTAGATGCAGGCGGGAACGACGACGCCACCCACGGCCGCCAGCATGGGAAGCATGGCCTGACGCGGATTCTTGAGCTCGCCGACCGTCATCTCGTACTTAAGCTCAATACCCACCAACAAAAAGAAAATCGCCATGAGAAAGTCGTTGACGAAAAGCTCAACGGTGAGACCGGCCGTAAGGTTGCCCAGACCCACATACAGCGGGGTCTCCAAAAAGTGATGGATGGCCTCGTAGGCATCGGTATTGGCGCAAATGACGGCGGCGATGGCGGCGAAGACCATGACGGCGGCGGAAATCGTGCCGTTCTCGGCGATGCGCTCCCAGATGTCGTGACGCTCAAAACGCTTGCGCTCACGGACGTTGAACAGCTGCTCGGGTGCTGCCATGGGCGGCTCCTTTCACGGGAAGGCTCCCGTCTTAAAAAAGCACGGCCCGCCCAAGTGGCGGCACCGCGCTCTAACGTATTACGCTTGCATCTAGCCTACCCTGCACGACAAGCACGCAGGCGTGGCCGAAAAGCGGAACCACAGGTTGAACATTATTTGCTCAACGGCACGGGCACGCCTGTCCAAGAGACGACGCGGCGCCATGCACAAAAAACGACCGGAGCGCGGGGCGTCCGCGATCCGGTCGTGGCGTTTAGTGAACTAAACCTAGCAGGCGGCCATGATGGGGGCAGCGACCTGCTTCTTACGGGAGAGGACGCCCGGCATCCAGACGCCGTCGTGCTCGTCGGCAATGCCCAGGCCCTTCTGAGCGGCCTCGGTCTCGCCCTCGAGCAGGACCTGCGAGCCCTCCTCCATGATGTCGGTGATGCACAGGACAATGCCGTCAGCGCCCTTCTCGGCAGCGTAGGCGCGCATGGCCTCGCGAATCTCGTCGATCATGCCGAGTGCGCGGGTCTTGTCGACAGTCTCGTACTGGCCGATGAGCAGCTTCTTGCCGGCGGGCTCGAACATCTTGATGTCGTTGCCGACCATCTCGGCAGCGGTAAAGGAGCCGGACGGACGGGT
Organism: uncultured Collinsella sp.; assembly: GCA_902478865.1. GTDB lineage: Bacteria > Actinomycetota > Coriobacteriia > Coriobacteriales > Coriobacteriaceae > Collinsella. Next base: position 2,712 of record CABSNA010000064.1, on the reverse strand, counting down.
GAGGAAGACCTCCATGCCAAACTTGACCGGGTCGACGCCCACCTGCTCGCCGAGCTTGGCGGCGACGGCGCGGTCGACATCGGTGGTGGTGGGGCTCTTGAGCATGAGCGTGTCGGTCATCATGGCCGAGAGCAGCAGCTTAGCCTGGACGTCGGAAAGCTCAACGCCGAGCACGCCGGCGAGCTTGGTGACGATGGTGCAGCTGGAGCCCCAGGGCAGGCAGATGTAGTGCAGCGGGCCGGCGGTCTCGAAGTCGCCGATGCGGTGATGATCGACAACGCCAAAGACCGTGGCGTCCTTAAGGCCGGCGACGGACTGGGCAGACTCGTTGTGGTCGGTGAGGACGACGAGCTGACCGGCCTCGACGGACTCGATCACGCGGGGCTCGGCGATGCCGGCGTCGGCGAGCAGCTTGGCGGACTCGGCCGGAAGCTGACCAAGGGCGCAGGCCTCGTAGGTGTTGCCGGCATACTCAACCTGGTTGAGCAGCTGGGACAGGACGACGGCGCTCATGATGGCGTCGTTATCGGGGTTCTGGTGACCAAAGACAAGAACGTTTGCCATGGATATCCTCCACTTGATATGTGTACTTGGACGTAGCTATGGTAGCACGCCGATGCCGAGCCTTCGCAGACGGAAGGGTCACGGCATATTTTGGGGCAGGCATGGGGGCCAAGACTGTCCCTTTTGCACCGTGTTGGTGCAAAGTAACCTGACCCCCTTGCACCAGCTATTTACCGGCGGCGCGCAGGGCTACGTAGGCGGCGCCGATGATGCCGGCGTCGTTGCCGAGCGAAGCGACCTTGATGGGCGTCTCGCGCGAGGCGGAAAGCGCGTAGCGCTGGAAGTGCTCGCGGACCTTGTCGAGGTAGACATCGGCCGAAGCGGACGCGCCGCCACCGATCAGGAACATCTCGGGGTCAACCACGTTAGCAATAAGCGCCAGGGCACGGCCGAGATAGTCGGCCATGGTATCGGCAGCTGCCAGCGCGAGCTTGTCACCCTCGCGGCAGGCCTGGAACACGTCCTTGGAATCAGAAGGCCCGGTGAGCTCGATGGGCTCGACGCCCGCCTTCTTGCACTCAGCAAGGTAGTTGCTCACCACGCCAGTGGCGCTGGAATACTGCTCCAGATGGCCATGGCCGCCACAGCCGCAGGTGCGCTCCTCAGCCGGGTTCAGGCACATGTGGCCAATCTCACCGCCAGCACCCACAACGCCCGATACCACGTCGCCGTTGACGATTACGCCGCCGCCCACGCCGGTACCGATGGTGACCATCACGACGTTCTGCACGCCCTTGGCAGAACCGAGCCAGGCCTCGCCCATGGCAGCGGCGTTGGCATCGTTCTCGTACTTAACGACCGCGTCGGGGCAGTGCTTTTGAATGGCGATCCTCAGCTCGGGCAGGTTAATGGCAATGTTGGCCTTGACCTTGGCATCGCCCGATGCCGGGATGGGGCACGGAACGGCCAGGCCAATGCCCGCCACAAAGGCACGCGGAATCTGGGCTTTGGCGACCACCTGGTCGATAGCCTCGGTCACCGCGGCAAAGCCCGCAGCGTCAACGATGGGAGGCGTGGGCACGCTGGCCTTGGCAAGCAGGTTGCCGTCCTCGTCGAACAGGCCCTCCTTAACCGAGGTGCCGCCGACGTCGATGCCGATGTAATACTGCTTAGGTTCCATGGGAGCCCACCTTTCTCGTTTAAACATTGCCTGTATGGTACCGCTCCCAAGGCAAAAACCTACCAAAAAGGGACAGGTTTGTTTTGGCAGGCTTTATCTGGGGAAACGCGAATGGTCGCTTAATAGGTCGCGCAAGACCTTCCCCAAATATAAAGGCGCCGGGAGGCGGAGACTCCCGGCGCCCGTCAAAGGGACTGTGTTGTCTGTTGGACCGCACGGCCCATCGCGGCGATAACGCCGACTAGGCCTGAAGTACCTGCAGCTGCTTGTGAATCTCGATGAGCTCCGTCGCCATGACGCGCATGGTCTCGGTACCGGCCATCTGGTCCTCGGCATGCAGCAGAATCAACGGGGCCTCGCCGTTACGCTCGCCGTTGGCCTCCTTCTTCAGAAGCCCCATGTGAACATCGTGGCCACCGTTATAGGCCTCGTCGCCCTGCTTGATAAGCTCCTCGGCGGCGTCAAAATCGCCCTCCTTGGCCTTTTGCACGGCATTGATGTACATGCTCTTGGCGGTACCGACGTAGCTGATGATCTCGAAGCAGGTCATCTGCAGTTCGTTCATATCCTCCATGCGGAGCACCTAGCCCATCACGCTGACGCAGTGGTCGATGATGCCGGCAGCGTTCATGCGGCCGTAGTCGACCATGTTGATGACCTCGACCGGAAAACGACCGGCGGCCTCCTTCTCAAAATCGCCCTTGGTGTAGCCGATCTGCGGACCAAGCAGCAACATGTCGCACTCGTCCAGGTGATCGTGGGCCTCGTTCATGGGACGAGCCTCGACCTCAATATCCAGACCACGGTTTGCAACCTCGGCCTGCATCTTCTGGACCAGCAGGCTCGTGGACATGCCGGCATTGCAGCAGAGCATGATCTTCTTCATGGTTTCCTCCTTATAACTGCGCGGCGCGCAGACGACAACTGGTTGTATTCCTTGCGGCTATTGTGCCCGCTCCCCTGTATCTTTACGCAAGGGAGAGAGCCGCGGGCACCGGCACCGCGTACCGGCGCCCGCAAAGGTGAAA
>CABSNA010000063.1 GCA_902478865.1 uncultured Collinsella sp. | reverse complement strand
CCGCTCGATTGGGACAGGCAGGCCTTCGAGGCCGAGCGCAAAATGGATTCTAAAAGACACCTTGCCAAATAGGAGCGTCAGGACGGAGGAAGCCCCGCCGCGCGTAGCGCGCAGCGGGGCTTCCGACATGTCCGAGGACGTTTTGGGAGGTAGCCCAAACAGCCCCGGCGATCCTGCGGGAGTTGAGTCCCTTTAGAACTTGTCGTGGAAGGTACGCGCAATGACCTCGTCCTGCTGCTCCTTGGTGAGCGTGTGGAAGTTCACGGCATAGCCGGAAACGCGGATGGTCAGCTGCGGATACTTCTCGGGGTGAGCCTGAGCGTCGAGCAGCGTCTCACGGTTGAAGACGTTGATGTTCAGGTGGTGGCCACCCTTCTCGGCGTAAGCGTCGAGCATGTGGACCAGGTTATCGGCCTGAGTCTCGGAAACTTCAGAAACCTTCATAATGTGTCTCCTTCGATTGATAGGCGCCGGCCGAAACCGGCGCGCTAATCAGTAATCGTTATTGTTAGTATAGCACTAACAATAGTTACTCGCCCAGCTGATCAAGGTCGATATCGCCAAAGAACACCTGGTCCTCCTTGCCGAGCGCACTCGGGATGATGGAGAAGGTGTTAGAGATGCCGTCCTGAGCATCGCGGAACGGGAGCTTGGAAACCGAAGACAGCGAAGCGATGGCGCCGTGGCTATCGCGCTTGTGCATGGGGTTAGCACCCGGGGCGAACGGCTGGCCAGCCTTGCGGCCGTCGGGCGTGGAGCCGGTCTTCTTACCGTACACGACGTTGGAGGTGATGGTCAGAACCGAGGTCGTGGGCACGGAGTTGCGGTAGGTGTCGTTCATACGGATGTACTCCATGAACTGGTGCACAACGTCGTGAGCGATCTGGTCGACGCGGTCGTCGTCGTTACCGTACTTGGGGAACTCGCCCTCGGTCTCGAAGTCGACGATGATGCCGTTCTCATCACGGACGGGGTGAACCTTAGCGTACTTGATGGCGGACAGGGAGTCAGCCACGACGGAAAGGCCAGCGATGCCCGTAGCGAACCAGCGGTGCACGTGCTTGTCGTGCAGAGCCATCTGGATGCGCTCGTAGCAATACTTGTCGTGCATGTAGTGAATGATGTTCAGCGAGTTGACGTACACGCCAGCGAGCCACTTCATCATGTCGTTGTACTTGGCCACAACGTCGTCGTAATCGAGCGTATCGCCCTCGACGGCGCGATACTTGGGGCCGACCTGCTTCTTGGAGACCTCGTCAACACCGCCGTTGAGTGCGTAGAGCAGGCACTTGGCCAGGTTGGCACGGGCGCCGAAGAACTGCATCTCCTTGCCAATGCGCATGGAGGACACGCAGCAGGCGATGCCGTAGTCGTCGCCGTGATAGACGCGCATGAGGTCGTCGTTCTCGTATTGGATCGAGGAGCTGGCGACAGAAGTCTTGGCGCAGAACTTCTTGAAGTTCTCGGGCAGACGGGTCGACCACAGAACGGTCATGTTGGGCTCGGGGCTGGTGCCCATGTTCTCGAGCGTGTGCAGGTAGCGGTAGCTCATCTTGGTAACGAGCGTACGGCCGTCAACACCCATGCCGCCGATGGACTCGGTGACCCACTGCGGATCGCCGGTGAACAGGGCCTGGTACTCGGGGGTACGGGCAAACTTGACCATGCGGAGCTTCATGATGAAGTGATCCACGAACTCCTGGATCTGCTCCTCGGTGAAGGTGCCGTTGGCAAGGTCGCGCTCAGCATAGATGTCGATGAACGTAGAGGTACGGCCGATGGACATAGCGGCGCCGTTCTGCTCCTTGACGGCAGCAAGGTAGGCGAAGTACATCCACTGGATGGCCTCCTGCGTGTTGGTAGCAGGGTTGGAAATGTCGAAACCATAGGTCTCGGCCATCATCTTGAGCTCGCCGAGGGCGCGGATCTGCTCCTGCAGCTCCTCACGATCGCGGATGTTGTCGGCGGTCATGACCGTCGGGGTGGAAGCTTTCTGGGCCTCCTTGTCCTTGATCAGGTAGTCGACGCCGTACAGGGCAACACGACGGTAGTCGCCGATGATGCGGCCGCGGCCATAGCCATCGGGCAGACCGGTGATGATGTGAGCCGAGCGGCAAGCACGCATCTCGGGGGTGTAGACATCGAAGACGCCAGCGTTGTGAGTCTTGCGCTCGAAGGTGTAGCGCTCGACAACGTTCTCGTCGACCTTGTAGCCGTGCTGGCTGGCGGCCTGGCAAGCGATGCGGATACCGCCGTTGACGTGCAGAGCGCGCTTGAGCGGCTTGTCGGTCTGGAGGCCGACGATGGTCTCCTTCTCGCGGTGGGCGTTATCGATGTAGCCAGCGGGGTGGCTCACGATACCCGTGACGATCTTGGTGTCCATATCGAGGACACCGCCCTGCTCGCGCTCCTTAAGCAGCAGGTCGAGAACCTCGCCCCACAGCTCCTTGGTACGCTCGGTCGGGCCGACGAGGAACGACTCGTCGCCCTCGTAGGGGGTGTAGTTCTTCTGGATGAAGTCTCGGACGTCAACCTCTCCCGTCCAGATGCCTTCCTTGAAGCCTTCCCATGCCTCCTGCATTGTGTAACCACGCTCCTAGTTACGTGTAATGCGGCGCTCTCTCACACCGCTGCTTATTGAATTCTTGAATGTTCGGCTTGCACTACCGGCTTCTTCCGTTCTTCACCACACGCTGGTGCAGAGAAAACGTTTGTCCACCTTGGAACTACAACCCAAAACCCAAGATTTCACCCGTCTAAGAAGGATAACATAGCGACCCTCTCCATCTGGGCTGTTATATGTTTCTTTTTTTATATCATAAGGGCGTTTTTTACAAACCCGCAGGAAATGCGAGCGCGAACAACTACCGTTCACCGATTTGTATGTTATTTTTCCTTGCCTTTGTACGACGTTCGCTCTAGCTGTTATGCCAGCTTTAGCAGGGTAAAGTGTCTCAGAGACCCTACAGAAACTGCAGGGCGGCCACGGGATCCCCCGTGGCCGCCCTGTGGCGTAGCTAGTTTTTAGCTTTGATTGCCGCTTGGCATTAGGCGGCTGCGGCGGCCTTGTCGGTCGTTGCCTTGCTATTGCCGTTGCCCTGGCCCTCAAAATGCTTGTAGCACCAGCTGGTGACCAGCGGGGTCAAAATAGCCGTCACGATTGCGCAGGCAGCAACCTGTGCCGTAGCCGTCGCGAGCACGGCGCCGCCGTACATGGCCCCGTTGACGCTTGCCATGGCAGCAGGCGTGGCCACATTGGCTCCGGCGCAGCTCGAAATGGCCGCACCTGCGACACCCGTACCACCCGTGAGCTTATCGACCGCGATGACGGGAATTGCAAAGACCACCGAGCAGATCACGCCGAGCAGAATACCGGGGAGACCGCCATTAATGAGCTGGCCAAAGGTCATGGTCGAGCCCATGGCAAAGAAGACGAGCACGATGATAGCGGAAAGCGCCGGGGCCATCATCTTCTTAAAGCTGGGGAACAGGTTACCCAGAATAATGCCGACGACGATCGGCAGAATGGCACCCACGAGCGACCAGCCGATCGGAGCCTGACCGGCAGCGCCGAGCACGATCATCGTGACCGGAGGGCCAACGACCAGCGTGGTGATGGCGACAGCGCCACGCTCGGCCTCGTTGCCCATGGTACCCATCAGTCCAGCGTACATAGCGTTGTTGGCGCCGGTGCAAGCCGCCAGCATCACCATGGCAGAGATGCCAAACAGGTTGTCGTTGAACACATAAAGGATGAGCAGCGACACGGCAACGACCACGATTTGCTTGACGGCGATGATGATGGCACCGCGGGCAGCGGCGGCAGGAGCACTCTTAAACGAAATCGTCGTACCGACGATAAGCAAAAAAGCGCCCACGAGCGGGCCTGCACCCTGCTGGGTCATGCCAAGCGTAAAGCTGCCGAGCGTTTTGAACAGGTCGGGGAACAGCGTGTTGAGCAGGCAGCCCAACAAAAGCGGCACCAAAATATTGGCACCCGGGATGGAGGACATCTTAAAGAACGGCTCCTTTGCCGCCGGCGCCTCCACCGCAGTCGATTCACTCATATATATCTCCTTTGGATGCATGCGAATCGTAGCCGCACGCGCCTATATCAGAAAGAAGGCGACGGTCCCGAGTCGCAGGAGCCGTCGCCGAATAATCGTCGTGGGGTATTACCCGTCCAGGACGATGCCGCCGTCGCAGTCGCCGATCTCGCCGTTCACGAAGCTGGCGAGGTCGGAAGCGAAGAACAGCACCATCTGCGCAGGCTCGCTGGCCTGGGCGGCGCGGCCCAGAGGAATACCGTTGATGATGCGCTGAGAGTTCTCGTCAGAGAGAATCGAGGTCATATCGGTCAACGTAAGCGACGGGCACACGGCGTTGCAGCGGACGCCAAACTTGCCGCCTTCCTTGGCGACTGCCTTGGTTAGACCGTTAACACCGGCCTTGGAGCTCGCGTAGGCGGCTGTGCCGAGCAGGCCGCCACCGATCTTGCCCGCAACGGAACTCACGTTGACGATAGTGCCGGCATGGGCCGCCTTAAAGTGCGGGTACACGGCGTTCATCATAGTGAAGGTACCGTTGAGGTTGATGTCGATGGTGCGACGCCACTCGGTGTCATCAATCTCGTCGAACTTCTTGGTGCTGATGACGCCAGCGCAGTTGATCAGGATGTTGGTTTGCGGCAGGTCCGTAAAAATCTGCTCGACGGTCTCGCGCGCCTTGGGCGCATCGGCGACATCGAGCTGATAGAACTTGTTGCCCTCGCCAAGCTCGGCCACAGCGGCCTCGCCCTTAGCAGCGTTCCTTGCGATGAGCGCGACATGTCCGCCGCCCGCGACGATGCCCTTGGCGATCTCGAGGCCAATGCCCTGAGTGCCGCCCGTGACAATCGCGGTCTTGCCCGTGAAGTCAAATGCCATGACTCCATCCCCCTTTATATAAGGTGTCTCCTCGCGGGAAGTTGGAGCATCGCACGTGGCGATTATATGAGTCCCAGTCGTCATGGTGGTGACAACCCCTCGCCTAACCGCGGGCATGATAGTTCTTTGAAACGCTTTAGCAATTGAATGTTTTTAAGTCTTAATGAGCTCTTAATATTGCCTACTGTATGAAGCCCGCGTATGGGGGTATCATCTTCCACCGAAAATAGTTTCTAGTGTTAGGGGTTTTCGGTGGAAGATACCGATTTCCGTGAACTTGGACGTCAGCTCCTTACCGAGTTTGGCAGCATGCATCAGCGCATTTCGCGCTTTGCGGACAAAGCCCTCGGTGGTGAGATGGCCGTCATGCGCGCCCTCATACTCGCTGGCGGTTCGCTCACGCCGAGCGAACTCGCTGATCGCGCCTGGGTCTCGAACGCCCGCATCGCCAATATTCTGCGCGCCCTCGAGGCCAAGGGCTGGGTTGAGCGCGAGCACTCAAAAACCGACCGTCGTCGCGTACACGTCACAGTGACCGACAAGGGATTCCAGGACCTCGAAATCAAACGTCGGGAATTCGAGGACCGCACCACGGCTTTCCTCGAGCAGCTTGGCGAAACAGATACCCAAGAGATGGTGCGTCTTCTAAGGCGTGCCAACGAAATTATCGACCGCAATCAAGAAAGGAGAGATGCCGAGTGAGGATTCTCAAGCTCTTTAAAAAGCATGTCCTGGCACTGTTCGCAGCTATCGTACTTATCGTAATCAGCTGCAACGCCGATCTGGCACTGCCCACCTATATGAGCGACATCGTCGACGTGGGCGTGCAGCAAGGCGGCATCGCCTCGCCCGTGCCCGACACCATCCGCGCCGAATCGCTCGATGACCTTGAGCTCTTTATGAGCGCCAAGGACGCCAAAGCTGCGGAGGCCGTGTTTAGCAAGGCGGACAATAACGGCATTCGAACGTACAAGGGCACCGAGGAAGAGCGTGCCGATGGCAGCAAGCTCGCCGACATTATGAGCCTGCCCGAGACCGTCGTCCTTTCGCTCAACCAAGGCATCGACGCCGACTCCATGGGCGACATGACCGGCACGTCCACCGAGGCAAGCGATGGCGGCGCCGCTCAGGCCATGCCCACCCCCGAGCAGATGGCGGCGATGACGCCCGAGCAGCTCGCCGAGATGCAGCAGAAGGCCGCAGCCGCGCAGAGCATGCAAAAGCAGATCGACGCCGACGGCGGCAAGATCACCATGAAGAGCCTGCGCCTAGGCGTTGAAGGCGGTCTTATCGATCAGGGCAAGCTCGTCGAGGGCGCCAACGATATGGCAGACAAAATGGGCTCCATGTCGGGCTCCATCGTCACCCAGCGCGCCGTGAGCTATGTACAGGACGAGTACAAGGCACAGGGCATCGACCCCGCCGACGTGCAGAACGCCTACCTGAGCCGCATGGCGACCACGATGTTCGGCCTGTGTCTGGTGTCGCTCGTCGCCACCATCCTGACCGGTGCCGTGGCTTCGCGCACCGCCTGCTCCATCGCCCGCGACCTGCGCCGCGAGACCTTCAACAAGGTTATGCACTTCTCGCCGGCCGAGGTGGGCAAGTTTAGCCAGGCCTCGCTCATCACCCGCTGCACCAACGACATTCAGCAGATCCAGATGGCCGCAACCCTGTTTATCCGCATGTGTCTGATGGCCCCCGTCATGGGCATCGTCGCCGTCATGCGCGTCCTGGCCAACCATACCGGCCTGGAGTGGACCATCGCCGTTGCCATCATCGCGGTCTCGGCCGTCGTCGGCGTGCTTATGGGCCTCACCATGCCCAAGTTCAAAAAGATGCAAAGCTTTGTTGACCGCGTGAACCTTACCGCCCGCGAGCTGCTCGACGGCCTTATGCCCATCCGCTCGTTCAACCGCGAGGAACATGAGCTCGAACGTTTTGACAAGGCGTCGCTCGACCTGATGACCACGCAGCTCTACACCAACCGAGCCATGAGCTTTATGATGCCGCTCATGATGCTCGTCATGAACTGCATCACCGTGCTTATCGTCTGGTTTGGCGCGCAGGGCGTGTCCGACGGCGTGATGCAGGTCGGCAACATGATGGCGTTTATCTCCTACACCATGCAGATCGTCATGGCGTTTATGATCCTCACCATGGTTTCGGTCATCCTGCCCCGTGCCGAGGTCGCAGCCGAGCGCGTAGATGAGGTCATCACCTGCCCCACGAGCATCAACGACCCTGCCTCGCCCAAACTGCCCGCGGCCAGCTCGCCGCGCGGTGAGCTCACCTTCCGCGACGTGAGCTTCCAGTACCCCGATGCCCGCGCCGACGTCATTAGCGGTGTGAACTTCACCACGCATGCCGGTCAGATGCTCGGCATCATTGGCTCCACGGGCTCGGGCAAGTCCACGCTCGTACAGCTGATTCCGCGCCTGTACGACGTCACGGGCGGCAGCATTTCGCTCGACGGCATCGACGTGCGCGACATGACCCTTTCCGAGCTGCGCCGCCGCATTGGTTACATCCCGCAGCAGGG
>CABSNA010000062.1 GCA_902478865.1 uncultured Collinsella sp. | reverse complement strand
ATCGAGTGGCTCGGCGCTCCCGATCCGGCGGCAGACGCCGAGTGCATCATCATGCTCATGGAGTTCTACAAGCGCCTTGGTTTTGATCTTTCCAAGCTTCGTCTGCTCATCAACTCGATGGGTGACGCCCAGTGCCGTCCGGCCTATCGCGAGCAGGTCAAGCAGTTCATCCTCGATCACGCCGACGAGATGTGCGATGAGTGCCGCGAGCGCGCCGAGCTCAACCCGCTGCGTGCCTTCGACTGCAAGAACGACCACTGCCGCGAGATCATGGCCGAGGCTCCGCTGATGGGTGACAACCTGTGCGATGAGTGCCGCGAGCACTACGAGCAGGTCAAGCGCTATCTGGATGCCGCCGGTATCGAGTATGTCGAGGATCCCACCTTGGTGCGCGGCCTGGACTACTACACCCGTACTGTCTTTGAGGTCGAGGCCCCTGGCGCCGGCGTCGGCTCCATCGGCGGCGGCGGCCGCTACGATGGCCTGGTCGAGCTCGAGGGTGGCAAGCCCACGGCGGGCGTCGGCTTTGCTGTCGGTTTTGAGCGCGCCCTGCTGGCCCTGCAGGCCTTTGGCAGCGATTTGGGTGCCGATGAGGCCCCGTGCGTCTATGTCGCCAACGCCGGCAAGGAGCTGCGTCAGAACGTCTTTGCCATTACGCAGGAGCTTCGCGCCGCAGGTATCGTGACCGAGGCCGACTATCAGGGTCGTTCGCTCAAGGCCCAGTTTAAGCAAGCCGATAAGGTAGGCGCCAAGCTCATCTTGGTCCTGGGTGGCGACGAGCTTGCCGCCGGCAAGGTCAAAGTGCGCGACATGCAGAGCCATGACGAGGTGCTCGCCGATCTGGACAACGTCGTCGAGGCGGTTCGCGAGCGCCTGTAGCGCATCTTTTTGAGCTTCGGGCCTGCTAACGTGCCCTGCTCATGGAGAGCGATTGTTACGGGGGTGTTTCGCTTTTATGCGGAATGCCCCCGTTTACGTATGCCGCCCACCGAGAAATACGACCATTTAGGGCAAAAACCTTTGCAATGCAGAAAATACTTTTGTGTGGTAAAGCGCAATCAGTGTCGAAAGTATTTCTCAAGCGCCTATAATGAATACCGCATGTTACGTGCATAGAAGGAGGAATGGGAGGAAACGTGGCTGAGAACCTAAGCAACCAGTCTGTACCCGAAGCCGCGGCGCGCGTCGCTGCCGTGGTCAACCGCCTCGTTAACCGAATCGGCTCGAATGCCGAGTCCAGGGAGCGTCTCGCCGAGATCGAGATCCCCGAGGAGCTGCGCGACAATCTGGCGCTGTTCTTGCGCCTGGAGCGCCGTGTGCTTAGCGAGTATGATCCCGAGATCGCGGACCTGTTCGACAAGATTTTGACAGCCGAGATTGTGGTCAATGCCGGCAACCCCGGTACCTGCGCTGCCGACGAAGCCGTCGACGAGCAGGGCGTGCCCACCGCCGACGAGCCCACTGCCGTGGCATTTCGTGAGGTCGTCGATTTGATCGACAGCCTGCCGCTCGATAAGCAGCAGGTCATCGTTCGCGCCTTTACGAGCTTTTTCCATCTGGCAAACCTGTCGGAGGAGAACTACCGTGTGGCGCAGCTGCGCGAGCGCGAGGCCGGTGCGTCGACCGATACCGAGGTCGATCCTGCCAACGAGCTTACCGTTGCCTATCACCAGCTGGTGAATGAGCTGGGTGTCGAGGGTGCCAACGAGCTGCTCGACAAGCTCGAGTTCCACCCTGTCTTTACCGCACATCCCACCGAGGCCCGTCGTAAGGCCGTCGAGGGCAAGATCCGCCGTATCTCCAACCTGCTGGAGGAGCGTCCGCGTCTGGGCGGCTCCGACCTGGTGGAGAACGAGCGCCATATGCTGCAGGAGATCGACGCCCTGGTGCGTACGAGTCCCATCGCGCTCAAGAAGCCCACGCCGGTCGAGGAAGCCGATACCATCATCGACATCTTCGATAACACGCTGTTCGACGTTATCCCCGTTATCTATCGTCGTTTTGACGATTGGGTGCTGGGCGACAAGGCCGGTACTGTGCCGCCGCTGTGCCCGGCGTTCTTCCATCCCGGCAGCTGGATCGGTTCCGACCGCGACGGTAACCCCAACGTCACCGCCAAGGTGAGCCGTGAGGTCGCCGCCAAGTACTTTACGCACATGGTGCTCAAGCTCGAGGACAAGTGCCGCCACATCGGCCGCAACCTCACGCTCGAGGCTACCTACAGCAAGCCGTCGGCCGAGCTCATTAACCTGTGGAACCATCAGGTCGAGATGAGCCCTCGTTACACGGCCCGCGCCGAGCTGATCTCCGAGCACGAGCCGCATCGCGCCGTCATGCTCGTCATGGCCGACCGCCTGAACGCCACCGTCCGTCGTATCACCGACACCATGTACCACAGCGCCGACGAGTTCCTGGATGACCTGCGCGTCGTCCAGCGTTCGCTGGCCGCCTGCGGTGCCGTCCGTGCTGCCTACGGCCCGGTCCAAACCATCATCTGGCAGGTCGAGTCCTTCGGCTTCCATATGGTCGAGATGGAGTTCCGTCAGCACTCCGTGGTGCATGCCCGCGCCCTTAAGGATATCCACGAGAACGGTATCCATGGCGACCTGCAGCCCATGACGCGCGAGGTCATCGATACCTTCCGCGCTATCGGCTCCATCCAAAAGCGCTACGGCAAGAAGATGGCGCACCGCTACATCATCTCGTTTACCAAGAGCGCTCAGCATGTGGCCGACGTCTTTGAGCTGGCGCACCTGTCCTTTGCACACGAGGAGGATGTCCCCGAGCTCGACGTGATCCCGTTGTTCGAGCAGCTCGAGGACCTCGAGGGCTGCGTCGACGTGCTCGATCAGATGCTTACGCTGCCCGTGGTGCAAAAGCGCCTTGCCCAGACCAACCGCCGCATGGAGGTCATGCTGGGCTATTCCGACTCTTCCAAGGATGCCGGTCCTACCACGGCCATGCTCGCGCTGCACTCCGCGCAGGAGCGCATCGCCAAGTGGGCAGAGAAGAACGATATCGACCTGGTGCTCATGCACGGTCGCGGCGGTGCCGTGGGCCGTGGCGGCGGCCCGGCCAACAAGGCCGTGCTGGCGCAGCCCAAGGGTTCGGTCAACTGCTTCTTTAAGCTTACCGAGCAGGGCGAAGTCATCTTTGCCCGTTACGGCAACCGCACGCTGGCTCTGCGCCATGTTGAGTCCGTTGCCGCCGCAACGCTTTTGCAGTCGGCCCCGAGTGTCGAGAAGACCAACACCGAGACCACGCAGAAGTTCTGGGATATGGCCGAGAAGCTCAACGCCGCAAGCCACGAGCGCTATCTGGACCTGCTGAACACCGAGGACTTTACACCGTGGTTCTCGACCGTGACGCCGTTGACCGAGGTCGGTCTGCTGCCGATCGGCTCGCGTCCCGCCAAGCGCGGCTTGGGTGCCAAGTCGCTCGACGACCTGCGTACCATTCCGTGGATCTTCAGCTGGAGCCAGGCGCGCATCAATCTGGCCGCTTGGTACGGCCTGGGTACCGCCTGCGAGCAGTTTGGCGATCTGGACCAGCTTAAGGCTGCCTACCAGGAGTGGCCGTTCTTCCGCACCTTTATCGACAACATCGAGATGTCGATCGCTAAGACCGACCAGCGCATCGCCAAGATGTATCTGCACCTGGGCGATCGCCAGGATCTGTCCGAGAAGGTCTTCACCGAGATGCAGCTCACGCGTAAGTGGGTCCTTGCCATCGTCGGTGACGAGTGGCCGCTGCAGCGCCGCCGCGTGCTTGGCTGCGCCGTCCGCGTGCGCAACCCCTACGTCGACGCCCTGTCCATCGCCCAGGTCCGCGCCCTTCGCGAGGTGCGTATGAACCAGGACGAGATGGCCGAGGAGAAGAAGGCCGAGTACATGAGCCTGATTCTTTCGACTGTGACCGGCGTCTCGGCAGGATTGCAGAACACGGGGTAATCGATAGCCCTGTGGCTCTCACCGGGACCCGAAGGGTTTCCCTCTGAATGCGTCCTCGCACTTGAAGCCCCCTTATCCTGCTCCTTCGGAGCTGCGGATAAGGGGGCTTCGTGCTGCGGAATGCATTCAGGGGGAAACCCGTCGGGCCCCTTCGTCCTCGGTCTTCAGGGATTAAAGCTGATGAAAATAAAGTGCGCTTCTCGCCTTACGACTGTAGCGGCCGCGGTCTCGTTTGGGATCGCGGTTGTTTTGTTGTGGGTCAAATATGAACGTTGTGTTAATGAGTCGGTGGACGGTGGTGTTTTTCGGTGAGCGGCGTATCCTTCCAACGGTTTATCTAGTGTGTCAGTTGAAAAGGAAGAGGGCGCTCGTCATTGTTTGAATGTGAACTACCGTTTGACCACAAGACGTTGCATCTGGAGCTCGAGGATAAGAACTTTGCGGGTGTGATGGAAGGTCATCAAAACGAGTTTAAGACTACAAAATCGCAGGAAGAGCTGGTGGAGGAGTCGCTTGCCAACCCTTATGGCTCGCCTTCGCTCGAGGAGCTTTGTGCTGGCAAGAAGGATATTGTCATCATTAGCTCCGATCATACGCGTCCCGTTCCCTCGTGTGTGACGATGCCTATTCTGCTGCATCACATCCATTCCGCTGCGCCCGAGGCTCGAGTGCGTATTTTGGTTGCTACGGGTATGCACCGTCCGTCGACGCACGAGGAACTCGTCAACAAGTATGGCGAGGAGATTGTTGCCAACGAGGAAATCGTTATGCACGTCGCGACTGACGACAGCATGATGAAAAAGATTGGCACCCTGCCTTCTGGTGGCGAGTGCATCATCAACAAGATTGCCGCCGATTGTGATCTGCTGCTTGCCGAGGGCTTCATTGAGCCGCACTTCTTTGCAGGCTTTTCTGGCAGCCGCAAGTCCGTCCTGCCTGGCATCGCCAGCTACAAGACCATCATGTACAACCACAACGGTCAGTTTGTGAACGATTCCCATTCGCGTGCAGGCAACCTGTGCCACAATCACGTGAGTGAGGACATGTTTGCCGCTGCCGAGATGGCTCACCTTGCCTTTGTGCTCAACGTGGTGCTCAACGGCAAGCACGAGGTCATCGGCTCCTTTGCCGGCGACATCCACAAGGCGCACGAGGCTGGCTGCGAGTTCGTGAAGAGCCTTGCCGGCGTTGAGCCCGTCGAGTGCGAGATTGCCATTACCACCAACGGCGGCTACCCGCTCGACCAGAACATCTATCAGGCCGTGAAGGGCATGTGCTCTGCCGAGGCTACGCTTCCCGAGGGCGGCGTGATCATCGATGTCGCCGGTTGTGCCGACGGTCACGGTGGCGAGGGTTTCTATCACAACATCGCCGACAATGATCCGGCAGAGTTTGAGCGCGCCTGCATCGACCGTCCTAAGGACGAGACCCTGCCCGACCAGTGGACGAGCCAGATCTTTGCCCGCATCCTGGCGCATCACCCTGTGATCATGGTTACCGACCTGTGCGATCACCAGATGATCAAGGATATGCACATGACGCCGGTTAACACCCTCGATGAGGCGCTCAAGCTCGCCTTTGAGATGAAGGGTGCCGATGCCAAGGTGGCCGTCATTCCCGATGGCCTGGGCGTTGTCGTCGCACAGCACTAGTACGCGGCCTAAACGAATCGTTTATAACCGACAAGAAAGATAAGGTTTTATGCTTACCAAACTCCTCTGCGAATTCGGCGCAACGGCCCTCATGATCATCTTTGGCGTGGGCGTGCACTGCGATACCGTGCTTAAGGGCACCAAGTATCAGGGCTCCGGCCACATGTTTGCCATCACCACCTGGTCTTTTGGCATCTCGGTTTGCCTGTTTGTCTTTGGCGGCGCCGTGTGCATGAACCCCGCCATGGTGCTTGCCCAGTGCATCGTAGGCCTGGTGCCGTGGAGCAGCTGCATCCCCTTCATGATTGCCGATATGCTCGGCGGCTTTGCGGGTGCCGTGATCGCGTGGTTGATGTATGCCGATGAGTTCAAGGCTTCCGAGGGCGTCGTCGACCCTATTGCCCAGCGCAATATCTTCTCGACCAACCCCACCACCGAGGGTACGAACTATGCCCGTAATTTCTTCTGCGAGGCTATCTGCACCTTTGTGTTCATCAGCGCCATCCTTGCTGCTGCTAACCGTGCTGGCGAGAACGTCCTGATGCTCGCCATCTGCGTCGGTCTGATCGTTTGGGCTGTTGGCATGGGCATGGGCGGTATCACTGGCTTCGCCATGAACCAGGCCCGTGACCTTGGTCCTCGCATGGCCTATCAGGTGCTGCCGATCAAGAACAAGGCTGACAACAACTGGAAGTACGGCCTGCTCGTTCCTGGCATCGCTCCGTTTGTCGGTGCCGCTCTGGCCGCGCTGTTTGTGCATGGTTTCTTGGGCATGTTCTAGTCTGAGGCTACATAGGTTGTCCGCTGTCCGCATGGGGTAACTTCCCAGCGCGTCCTCGGACATGCAAAAAGGCTCGCTGCGCACTTTGTGCGGCGAGCCTTTTTGCGTCCTGCGGAGTGCGCTGGGAAGTTACCCCATGCGGACAGCTGCGGGGTCTTTGTTGCGTTCGTACAAGCAACCCAACATATATATCTGAATTTGGATGGGAGGGGCTTGTTGCTGGTAGGGGCGTTGGGCTGCTGTCGACACTTTGGGATGCGTGGCGGCTTGGGTTGGGACGATGCTTTGGGATGAGCTTCTTACTTAGTTGAAGAGGGGCTTTGTGGCTGAGAGGTAGTCTTTGGCTACTTCGGCCTTATCTGCTTGAAAGTTGTGCCAGGCCCACCATTGGACCATTCCTACGAAGCTTGAGGCTATGTGGTGCAGTAGAAAGCTGCGGTCCATGGTGGCGGCGGGGCCGTTTGGGTCGGTAGGGATGGTTTCGGCTGCGCGCGACATGATGGTCTTGCGTAAGCAGTCGGCGAAGACGCGTGAGCCAGCGCCGGCTACGAGGGCTCGAACGCCCTGGCGGCGCTCCCAGAGGTTGTTGAGGATATGCTCGACCTGCACGAGTGGGTCGTCGAGCGGTGTGCCATCGTCGTCGAGGGCGTGGGTGCAGATGTCGCTCACGAGCTCGGACAGTAGGTCGTCCTTGCTCTTAAAGAGACCGTAGAATGTCGCACGGCCTACGTGAGCGCGCGCGATGATGTCGCCGACGGTAATCTTGCCGTAGTCCTCTTCGCGTAGCAGCTCGGAGAACGCCGCAACGATGGCGGCGCGGCTTTTTTCTTTGCGGGCATCCATGGCTATGCATCCACGTGAACGAGCAGACAGCGGAGCGTGCCGGAGCAACCCTCGTAGGGGCGCTTGCCGGCGCCGTAGCCGACGGCTTCGATGTGGTAGCGTGAGGGCAGTTGGTCGGACGTACGCAGCGCGGTGACGATGGCGGCGCCCGTGGGCGTCACGAGCTCGCCAGCGACTGGTGCAGGCATGAGGGCGATATTGCCCGCCTGGCACAGGTTGACGACAGCGGGGACGGGAATGGG
>CABSNA010000061.1 GCA_902478865.1 uncultured Collinsella sp. | reverse complement strand
GCCCGCTGTTTAAGTTTGTCGCGAGTTCCGCACGCAAAGGAAAGCACTTAATGTGCTTTCCGTCTTGCGCAGGACTGTAGAGCAGCAAACTTAAACAGCGGGCCGCCCGGTCCGGGAATCCGCCCACGCGCGCAGAAGGGGATTCCTTTTGTGTAGGATTTGCGGAAATATGATCATTTTGGGATACGCCCGGAGGCGTGGTCTGTTGACGGCACAGCTAACGCCACGTATCCTATCGAACTGCGTGTTTCGTAGGGGGATGCTGACCCCTCGATTCAAGCCGTTGCACTTTACAGAAAGCTGGAATCATTCGAGAAGGAGTACGCTTTGCCTACTATTAACCAGCTGGTTCGCCAGGGCCGTCGTTCCGTGCCCAAGAAGTCCAAGAACGCTGCCCTGCAGCACAACTCCCAGAAGCGCGGCGTGTGCACCCGCGTCTTCACCACGAGCCCCAAGAAGCCGAACTCGGCTCTTCGTAAGGTTGCCCGTGTTCGCCTTGTCAACGGCATCGAAGTTACTGCTTACATCCCGGGTGAGGGCCACAACCTGCAGGAGCACTCCATCGTGCTCGTCCGCGGCGGTCGTGTCCGTGACCTCCCTGGTGTCCGTTATCACGTCATCCGTGGCGCCTACGACGCTGCTCCGGTCCAGAACCGTATGCAGGCCCGTTCCAAGTACGGTGCTAAGCGCCCCAAGGCCAAATAAGCCAGATAACGTTTTGATACTTTCGCCGTGTGCCGCCTAAGCGCCGCACGGTAGACACTTAAGGAGATTTCACATGCCGCGTCGTGCAGCAGCTAATCGTCGTGAGGTTCAGCCTGACGCCGTTTACAACAACCGCCTGGTGACTCAGCTCATCAACAAGGTCCTTCTTGACGGCAAGAAGGCCACCGCTGAGCGCATCGTTTACACCGCTTTCGAGATCGTTGCCGAGAAGTCCGAGGGTGGCGACGCTCTCGCTACCTTCAAGAAGGCTATGGACAACGTCAAGCCCACGCTCGAGGTTAAGCCCAAGCGTGTCGGTGGCGCTACCTATCAGGTCCCGATGGAGGTCAACTCCCGTCGTTCCACCGCTCTGGGTATCCGCTGGATCGTCAACTTCTCCCGCGCTCGCAAGGAGAAGACCATGGCCGAGCGTCTCGCCAACGAGATCCTCGACGCTTCCAACGGCCTGGGCGCTTCCGTCAAGAAGCGTGAGGACGTCTTCAAGATGGCCGAGGCCAACCGCGCGTTCTCTCACTATCGTTGGTAAGTTAAGGTAAGGAACTAACATGGCTAAGCCTAAGTACAAGCTTTCCGATACCCGTAACATCGGCATCATGGCCCACATCGATGCCGGTAAGACCACCACGACCGAGCGTATTCTTTACTACACCGGTAAGACCCACAAGATCGGTGAGGTCCATGAGGGCGCTGCCACCATGGACTGGATGGTTCAGG
Source organism: uncultured Collinsella sp. (assembly GCA_902478865.1). GTDB lineage: Bacteria > Actinomycetota > Coriobacteriia > Coriobacteriales > Coriobacteriaceae > Collinsella. The sequence continues at coordinate 6,278 of CABSNA010000061.1, read as the reverse complement.
AGCAGGAGCGCGGCGTAACCATTACCTCCGCTGCTACCACGTGCTTCTGGAACAAGGACGGTAAGGACTACCGCATCCAGATCATCGACACCCCGGGCCACGTTGACTTCACCGCCGAGGTCGAGCGCTGCCTGCGCGTCCTCGATGGCGCTGTCGCCGTCTTCGACGCCGTTGCCGGCGTTCAGCCGCAGTCTGAGACCGTTTGGCGTCAGGCTTCTACCTTCAACGTCCCCCGCATCGCCTTCATCAACAAGTATGACCGCGTGGGCGCTGACTTCTTCAACGCTATCGAGACCATGAAGGATCGTCTCGATGCTAACGCCGTGGCCGCTCAGGTCCCGATGGGCGCCGAGGACAACTTCTGGGGCGTCATCGACCTGGTCACCATGACTGCATGGGACTTCAAGGCCGACGAGAAGGGTATGACCTACCCCGAGCCGATGGACGAGATCCCGGCTGAGTTTGCCGACATCGCTGCCACCAAGCGCGAGGAGCTCCTTGACGCTGCTGCCAGCTTTGACGACGAGCTCATGGAGAAGATCCTCATGGAGGAGGACTTCACCGTCGAGGAGCTCAAGGCTGCTCTGCGCAAGGGTGTTCTGGCCAACGAGCTCAACCTCGTCTTCGTGGGCTCCGCCTACAAGAACAAGGGCGTCCAGGAGCTGCTCGACGCTGTCGTCGACTACCTGCCCAGCCCGCTCGACGTCGAGGCCGTCACCGGTACCGATCCGGACACCGGCGAGGAGATCCAGCGTCATCCTTCCTTCGACGAGCCCTTCTCCGGCCTGGTCTTCAAGATCATGACCGACCCGTTCGTCGGTAAGCTCACCTATGTTCGCGTTTACTCCGGCCGTGCCGAGTCCGGCTCCTACGTGGTCAACGCTTCCAACGGTCAGCGCGAGCGCCTCGGCCGCATCCTCGAGATGAACGCCGCCGAGCGTATCGACCGTGACGACGCTGCCGCCGGCGACATCGTCGCTTGCGTCGGCTTCAAGAACTCCACCACCGGTGACACCCTGTGCGAAGAGGGCAAGGAGATCGTCCTCGAGAAGATCGAGTTCGCTAAGCCCGTTATCGACGTTGCCATCGAGCCCAAGACCAAGGCCGAGCAGGACAAGATGTCCCTGGCTCTGACCAAGCTCGCCGAGGAGGACCCGACCTTCCAGGTGTCCACCAACCACGAGACCGGCCAGACCATCATCGCCGGCATGGGCGAGCTGCACCTCGAGATCATCGTCGACCGTCTGCTCCGCGAGTTCAAGGTTGACGCTAACGTTGGTAAGCCCCAGGTTGCCTACCGCGAGACCGCTGGTCACGACGTCGAGAAGGCTGAGGGCAAGTTCGTCCGTCAGTCCGGTGGTCGCGGTCAGTACGGCCACGCCGTCATCAAGCTCGAGAAGATGGAGGAGGGCTTCGGCTACGAGTTCGTCAACGCTATCGTCGGCGGCGTCGTGCCCAAGGAGTACATCCCGTCCATCGACAAGGGCATCCAGGAGGCCCTGAACACCGGTGTTATCGCCGGCTTCCCGGTCCTCGACGTTAAGGTCACCCTGTTCGACGGTTCTTACCACGAGGTCGACTCCTCCGAGGCCGCCTTCAAGATCGCCGGTTCCATGGCTATCAAGGACGCCCTCAAGAAGTCCGATCCGCAGCTGCTCGAGCCGATCATGGCTGTCGAGGTTGAGACCCCCGAGCAGTACATGGGCGACGTTATGGGCAACCTCTCCGGTCGCCGCGGCAAGATCGAGGGCATGGAGGATCGCAAGAACAGCAAGCTCATCCGTGCCAAGGTGCCGCTGGGCGAGATGTTCGGTTACGCTACCGACCTTCGCTCCCAGACCCAGGGCCGTGCATCCTACACGATGCAGTTCGACTCTTATGAGCCCGCGCCCAAGTCCATCGTGGACGAGGTCATGAGCAAGAACGCCTAAGTTCGAGCTCCCTGTTACGTAATCCGCGAGAACATCTCTCGCACTCTTTGGAGGTTTAAGTTGGCTACCCAGAAGATCCGCATTCGCCTCAAGGGCTATGATCACGAGGTCGTCGATCAGTCCGCGAAGCTCATCGTCGAGACCGCTCAGAAGACCGGCGCTCGCGTTTCCGGTCCTGTCCCCCTGCCCACCGAGCGCAACCTGTACACGGTTATCCGCTCGCCGCACGTGAACAAGGACTCCCGTGAGCAGTTCGAGATGCGCACCCACAAGCGCCTCATCGACATCCTCGACCCCACCTCGGGCACCGTTGATTCGCTCATGCGTCTCGACCTCCCCGCTGGCGTCGACATCGACATCAAGCTCTAAGCGATATCCTCATAGCTTAAAGGGCCCCGCTGCCGTTACGGTAGCGGGGCCCTTTTGTTTAGCATGATGGGATTGGACCGCCGGATAAGGCTGCCGAGCGGCTGGCTGTGGCGCCCTATTCGCTCGCGGGACGCAGCGATGCCTCCTCAAAATGGAAGGATCGCAAACCGCCTTCCGTTTCGATACACGCGCGACCAAAGCCATCGACGGTTTTAAAGATGCCGCGTGCCAGCTCGTCGCCGGCAGGGGAACGGGCGATAACGTGCTCCCCAATCCAATTGAGGTGAGTGACATATTCGCCGTGGACGGGCGCGAGCGGTCCGCCGTCTTCTTCCATGGCGTTAAGACGCTCTGCCCACGCATCTACAGCGTCTATAACTGCGTGATAGACCTCATCGAGGAGCATGTTGACGGTGGGAACGCTCTCGTTAAGGTCCGAGAGGCCAATTGCCGCCAGACCGCCATCGGGTACCTCTTGGGGCGTGTAGTTTACGTTGACGCCAATGCCGCAGACGGCGAAGGGCTTGCCTTCGTTATCGCGTGCGGCCTCGACCAGAATGCCGCCGAGCTTGCGTCCTCGCGCGACAAGGTCGTTGGGCCATTTAAGGCGAATCTCGTTTGCAAGACCCTGCTTTTCGAGTGCTTCAAGCACCGCTAGGCCGCTGACGGCGGCAAGACCAGAGAACTTTGCAGGATTAACGCATGGGCGCAGGACAATCGAAAGCAATAAGTTGCCGACGGTTGAGTCCCACTTGTGCCCGCGCCGGCCGCGTCCTGCTGTTTGAGCCCGGGCGGCAAGTCCTGTGCCGTGCGGCGCTCCCTGTTTTCCTGCTTCGAGCAGGTCATCGTTGGTCGATCCGGTTACGTCGACTATCGTTAATTTGGCATCCATAACGGTTGCTACCTCCTAAGTTAATAAGGCAATCGCGTAATGGTGTCGAGAGATAGACACAATGTGAAGCCTTTGTCGCATTTGGACAATTTAATGTTAACACGTCAACAACGACTAAAATGCGCTATCCTCTCTTGGTCGATGTAAACACGTCAACAACTCAAAGGAGGCTAGTGATGGGTTTCACGATTCTTGGAACAGGCTCGGCGCTTCCTGAGCGCAGTGTTTCCAATGACGAGCTGTCTGAGTTCCTCGATACCTCGGATGAGTGGATTTTTACCCGCACAGGTATCAAGAGCCGCCACGTCTGTACCACCGAGTCACTTGACGACCTTGCCGTAGCGGCGAGCGAGCGGGCACTCCAGGTGTCCGGAATCGACGCGAGCCAGCTGGATCTGATCGTCTGCTCGACGACGACGGGTGACCACCTTGTTCCCGCTGAGGCGTGTGCCGTTGCTGAGCGACTAGGAGCGGCGTGCCCTGCCTTCGATGTCTCGGCGGCCTGTGCCGGCTTCGTGTTTGCGCTCGATGTCGCCGAGGGCTATATCGAGCGCGGTCGTGCCGAGCGCGTGCTTATCGTTGCTGCTGAGCAGATGACGCGCGCGCTCGACTGGACCGACCGCGCCACCTGCGTGCTCTTTGGCGATGGGGCAGGCGCCGCAGTGATTGGGGCTGGGGGAGACAGCCCCCTTGCCGTTGAGCTTTCGACGGCGCCCGACGTCGAGACGTTACACGTTCCCGGTCTGGTCGGCACCTCGCCGTTTAAGGCTTCCGCAGATAGCAAGAGCGTGCTGTCCATGAATGGCCGCCGCGTGTTCAAGTTCGGCGTCAACGCCATCTGCGACACGGTCCATAAGCTTGCGGGCGATGCGGGCATTTCGGTCGAAGACATCGACCATTTTGTATTCCATCAGGCTAACGAACGAATCCTGAGTCAGGCGGTCAAGCGCCTGGGCGTGCCGGACGAGCGCGTGGTTCGCACGTTGCGCGAGACCGGCAACATTTCGAGCGCATGCATTCCGCTTGCCCTCGACCGGCTGGCAAACGCCGGTGCACTTCACACAGGCGACACCATCGCCTTGGTTGGATTTGGCGCCGGTCTGGATATAGGTGGCTATCTGCTTCGTTGGAAGTAGTCGCACATAGGAAATAAAAACGCCCTAGGGCACAACCAAAGGAGAACTACCATGGCAGATCAGAAGACCTTCGAGCGCGTTTGCGACGTTATCCGCGAGACCGCCGGTCTTGACGATGTCGAGATGAAGCCCGAGTCCACGCTCGAGGAGATTGGTCTCGACAGCCTGGGCACCGTCGAGATCCTCATTGCCGTCGAGGACGAGTTTGGCATCCAGCTCGATACCGAGGAGAACCCCAAGACGGTCGGCGAGTTCGCCGATACGGTCGAGGCGGCATTGGAGAAGTAGAGATGCTCAAGACTCCTCTCTGCGATCTGCTCGGCATCGAAAAGCCCGTGTTCCAGGGCGGTATGGCCTGGATTGCCGATGCCTCGCTGGCGTCCGCAGTGTCCGAGGCGGGTGGCTTAGGCATCATCGCGGCCATGAACGCCGACGCCAACTGGCTTCGCGACCAGATTCATGAGCTGCGCGCCAAGACGGATAAGCCCTTTGGCGTCAACGTCATGCTCATGAGCCCGTTTGCCGACGAGGTCGCGCAGGTCGTGATTGATGAGCGAGTGCCGGTCGTCGTGACGGGCGCCGGCAATCCCGCCAAGTACATGAAGGCGTGGAACGAGGCGGGCATCAAGGTCATCCCGGTCGTTGCCTCGGTGGCGCTGGCGCGCCTCGTGGCGCGTCGTGGAGCCACGGCGGTTGTTGCCGAGGGTACCGAATCGGGCGGCCATATTGGAGAGACCTCGACGATGGCACTGGTGCCGCAGGTCGTCGATGCGGTTGACATTCCCGTCGTGGCCGCCGGCGGTATTGCCGACGGCCGCGGCGTGGCGGCCGCCTTTATGCTGGGCGCCGAAGGCGTGCAAGTGGGTACGCGCTTTCTGGTCGCAGACGAGTGCACCGTCTCGGAGCAGTACAAAGAGATGGTCCTGAAGGCCAACGACACTTCGACGCGTGCGACCGGTCGCTCGACGGGACATCCAGTGCGCGCCCTCAAGAGCCCCTTCACCAACGCCTATGCCAAGAGCGAGGGTTCCGGCGCGAGTGCCGAGGAGCTCGGTGCTATGGGAACCGGTGCGCTGCGTAAGGCCGCCAAGGACGGCAACTACGAAGAGGGTTCGTTTTTGTGTGGACAGATTGCCGGCATGGTCAACGAGCGCCAGAGCGCACGCGAAATCGTTGACGACCTGGTCGATGGCGCCGAGCACGTCCTGAAGGGTGCGTGCGCATGGGTGGCGTAGCGTTTTTGTTTGCCGGCCAGGGTGCCCAGCACCCCGCGATGGGCGTCGACTTGATCGAGACATCGCCGGCGGCTGCCGAGGTGTTCGCCATTGCCGATGAGGTGCGCCCGGGGACGAGCGAGCAGTGCCGGAGCGCCTCCAAGGAGGAGCTCTCGCAGACCGAGAACACGCAGCCTTGCGTGTTCGTGCACGACTTGGCTGTCGCCGTCGCCCTGCGCGAGCGCGGCGTGGTGCCTGCCGCCTGTGCGGGATTCTCGCTGGGCGAGGTCGCTGCACTCACCTTTGCGGGGGCATTCGATACGCGAGCGGGTTTTGAGCTCGTGTGTGAGCGCGCGGCATTGATGGCCACGGCGGCCGAGCGTCACCCCGGCGGCATGCGCGCCGTCATCAAACTTGATGCTGCGCAAGTCGAGAACCTGGCTGCGCAGGCCGGCGAGGACTGCTGGCCGGTCAACTACAACAGTCCCCAGCAGACGGTTGTGGCCGGAGCGCCCGATGCGCTGCAGGAGCTCGACGTCCTAGTAAAAGAGGCTGGCGGCCGCGCCATGAAGGTCGCGGTGTCGGGTGCATTTCATAGCCCCTATATGGCCGAGGCGACCTGTGGCCTTGCCGCATATATTGAGGCCGGTCACGCGCCGTCCCCGTTGCTCATTCCTGTTTTGGCAAACATGACGGCGGCGCCCTATCCGGCGGACCCGCGAGCGGCATCGGATGT
>CABSNA010000060.1 GCA_902478865.1 uncultured Collinsella sp. | reverse complement strand
CGTTAAAGAGCGCAAAGTCAAAGCTGTCCACGTCGATCACGTCTACGCCGCCGTCGGCCAACAGATCGATACGCAGGCTGTCCATAGCGTCGTTGCCGTGGCGGAGCACGCGCAGACGCATACCCTCCAAGTCGGCGACCGTAATGCGATTCTTGCGCGCCAGCGGGCTCGTGCGCGGCAGGTCGATATAAAACGGCACGTTGACAATGCGGAGCTTTTGGCAGGCGTCACCCCAGCGCGGGGTCGAAAAACTCGACTGCACCACATCGACCTCACGACCGAGGCTGCGCATGACGGTCTCGCGCTCGTCATAGAGGTCGCTTACCGGCACGATCTCAAATCGCAGCGACGGTTCCAGCTCGTGTACGCCCGACCACATCGACAGCGTTTGGCGCCCCGGGCACATCATCGACACACCCAGACGCACGGCACCGCCATCGCCCGCCGCGCGTCGGGCGCGGCGCAGCGCGTCCTCGGACTGCCGCATGATCGAGCGCGCGTCGTCCACCAGCAGAGCGCCCGCCGGCGTCACCTTAACACCCGAATGCGAGCGCTCGAACAACGTGATGCCAAACTCGGCCTCGAAACCCGACACCTGTTTGACGAGCGCCGGGGTCGACACGCGCAATTTTGCCGCCGCACGTGAGAAGCTTCCCAGCTCCGCGGCGGCCGATATGGCCTCGAGTCGTCGATCGTACACGTCAATCTCCCGTTTTCGCGCCTGTGAACGCATGGCGCCACAGGGGGTCGTTTTGGCAGGTCACGCGCTCGATTGAGAATAATCTGCATCACACAATGTAAACCTACGGTTAACGCCATTCTAACAAATATGCAATTCACCTGCGCAAATGCAAAGCATACGATAACCAGCGAAAACCACGTGGGTCGATTAATGGGAGCGGCCCACCGGGAGGCACAAGAAGGGAAGTTCCTATGAGCAATTGGCTTAAGCTCGAGGGCGATGTCTGCGCCGTGACTGGCGCGCTCGGCGGTATGGGCGTCGAGATTTGCCGCGAGTTCGCCCGCAACGGCGCCAACGTCGTCCTGCTCGACCTGGACGAGGAGAAGGTCAAGGCCGCTGCCGCTGACCTCGCTGCCGAGTTTGGCATCCACGCCGAGGGTTACAAGATGAACGCCACCGACGAGGCCGAGGTTCAGGCTGCCGTCGATGCCACCATCGCCGACTTCGGCCGCGTCGACGTTCTCGTCAACACCGCCGGCATCCTGCGCTTCGCAGCTATGGAAGACCTGCCGCTGAGCGACTGGGAACAGGTGCTCAACGTCAACCTCACCGGTTACTTCATCACCTCGCAGCGCTTTGGTCGCGAGATGATCAAGGCCGGCCAGGGCCGCCTGGTGCACATCTCGACCGTCGCCAGCCACTCCCCCGAGACGTTCTCGGGCGTGTACAGCTCCACCAAGGCCGGCGTCAACATGATGTCCAAGATGCTCGCCGCCGAGTGGGGCCCCTACGGCGTCCGCTCCAACTGCGTCGAGCCTTGCTTCGTTAAGACCCCGATGTCGGCCAATTTCTACGCCGACCCCGAGGTCGAAAAGAGCCGCAGCCGTCTGATCGCCACGCGCCGCATCGGCGAGGTCAGCGATATCGCCAACGCCGTCATGTTCCTGGCGTCCAAGCGCTCGGACTTTACCACCGGCGATGCCATCAAGGTCGACGGCGGTTTCTCCAACATGATGGGCGACCTCACCGCCAAGCCCGGCGGCCGTCGCGCCTATGCCGACAACTACCTTAAGAACAAGGGTGTCGAGCTCTGGTCCGACGAGTCCGGCGTCGCCAAGCCGACTGACCAGTAAACCAACCTAACAGGGAGGCCCCGCGGACACGCCCGCTCCTCCCCCGTATCGATGAGAAAGAGTCCAATGGCTTCCACCAACTCCAACAAGGGTCGCGCCGTCGTGCTTTCCGCCGCGTGCGTCACCATGTTCTTCATCAGCTCCATCGCGCTGTACTCCGTCGTGAGTAAGAACCTACTCGCCGTCTACCCCGAGTGGTCGAGCGCCCTTACCTGGGCTTTCCCCGTCTTCCAGACCATCATGGCCGTGACGGGCATCTTCGCCGGCCGCATCTCCGATAAGATCGGCCCGCGCAACGTCGTGATCGCCGCCGCCGCGTGCTACGGCGTGGGCTGGTTCATGTCCGGCACCGTCACCGAGCCATGGCAGTTCTACCTGTGGTTCTCGCTCGTCGCCGCTGTCGGCAACGGCCTGGGCTACAACCCGGCGCTCACCACCGGCCAAAAGTGGTTCATCGACAAGAAGGGTCTCGCCTCCGGCATCACCCTGGCCGCTTCGACCGCCGGTCCCGCCGTGCTGTCCCCGGTGCTCGCCTCGCTGCTCATCCCGAGCCTGGGCATCTTTGGCGCCCTCAAGGCACTCGGCGTCATCTTCTTTGTGATGATCGCCGCCTCCGCCCTGTTCCTGAAGGCCCCCGAGGCCGGCTGGCTGCCCGAGGGCTTCGAGGCCCCCAAGGGCGGCGCACACGCCGGCACCTTCGGTGACCTCACCCCGGGCGAGATGGTCAAGACCCCGCGCTTCTGGGTCCTCATCGTCACCTTCGCCTTTGCCGCCACTGCAGGCACCCTGCTCGTGGGCAAGGTTGCCTCCATCGCCGCCGTCCAGCTCTTCGCCGACCCCACGAGCGCCGCAGCTGTCGCCCTCGGCGGCGTGGTCGTCTCCGTCAACACCTGCGCCAACCTGGTCGGTCGTCTGTCCTTTGGCCAGATCATCGACAAGCTCGGCGCCTACAAGTCGCTGCTCATCAGCCTTGTCGTCACCATCGTCGCGCTCGTTATCATGTCGATGAGCTTTACGCAGAGCATGTTCTTTGTGGCGCTCGCCCTGCTCGGCTTTAGCTTTGGCGCCCTGCTCGTCATCTACCCGCCGCTCACCGGTGGCGCCTTCGGTACCAGCAACATCGGCGTCAACTACGGCATCATGTTTTTGGGTTACGCCGCCTCCACCTGGATCAGCCAGCCCATCACCGCCGTGCTGTATCACGCCGAGGCCGGCAGCGCCGCCTACCAGCAGTCCTTCTACGGCGCCATTGTGATCGCCGCCATCGCCGTCGTGCTCACCGTCTACATGATGGTCTCCGACAGCAAGAAGAAGTCCGCCTAGTTTTACCGATGCGACAAAGGGACTGTCCCTTTGTCGCATTTCACCGGTCACCAGTATTAAGGAGTCGAAATGTCTGAGCTCAACCCCGTCCGCATTGCCGTTATCGGCGCCGGCGCCATGGGCCGCAACCACATCCGCTTTGTCACCGAGGAGCCCGAGGCCGAGCTCGTCGCCATCGCTGACGCCTTTGAGGGCGCCCGCGCCACGGCCGAGGCCGCCGGCGTGCCGTTTTATACCGATCCCGCCCAGATGATGGACGAGGTCAAGCCCGAGGCCGTCATTATCGCCACCCCCAACAACCTGCACCTGGGCGTTGCCCGCGAGGCCATCAAGCGCAACATCGTGCCGCTGGTCGAAAAGCCGATCTCCAACGACCTCGAGGATGCCCAGGCCTTCGCCGCCGAGGCCGAGACCGCCGGCGTGCCCGTGCTCGTGGGTCAGCACCGTCGCCACAACCCCTTCGTCAACAAGGCCAAGGAGATCATCGAGTCCGGCGAGCTGGGCAAGCTCACCGTGTCGAGCTTCCACTACATGATCTATAAGAACGACGAGTACTTCGATGTCGAGTGGCGCCGCAAGAAGGGTGCCGGCCCGATCCTGGTCAACCTGGTGCACGACGTCGACCTGCTCCGCTACCTGCTGGGCGAGCCCGTCGCCGTCCAGGGCATGCAGTCCAGCGCCGCCCGCGGTTTTGAGACCGAGGACTCCGCCGTGGTCAACGTCCGTTTTGCCGATGGCGCGCTCGCAAGCATGACCATCTCCGACGCCACCGCCAGCCCCTGGAACTGGGAGGCAACCGCTCGCGAGGATCCGCAGTATCGCCCCTTCGACGCTGACGCCTACTTTATCGGCGGAACCTTGGGCGCCCTTTCGCTGCCCCGCCTGCACCAGTTCTCCTACGACGGCGCCTCCAACTGGCACAAGCCGCTGCAGATGGAGATTCCGGCCGTCGACCCGGCGCTGCCGCACAAGATGCAGCTCAAGCACTTTGTGAAGGTCGTCCGCCGCGAGGTCAAGCCCGTCGTGACCCCCGCCGACAACGTCAAGACGCTCACGCTTCTCAACGCCATCAAGGAGGCCGCCGAGACCGGCCAGCTCGTCGAGCTGTAATGCCTTGAGAGCGGCCGCGGCAGAAACCCCATGCCGAGTCCCTCGGTCCGCCACAAATAAGCCCCTCTTCTTTGCCCCGCGAGCAGCCTCCTGCCCGCGGGGCATTTTGCTACGTTGCCAATGATTTTTCTGGGACGGGGGACTTTTTGCACCTCAGCTTGATTCGTTCGCCACGAAATGTGCCTATCTACTACGTTTAACCAATCACCCTCATCCATACCGAATTTCGCGAAATAAAAACCGCAGGTAGACGGGTTGCGCATTTTCGGAAAACCAGGGGATGGTCGACCCACACGGTTCAAACGTAGTAGATAGGCCGCTTTCGTGGTTCCGCGCCAAAACGGTCTTTTTTGAGCGAAGTGGCAGGTGGTATCCTTGGTAGCTCCGCGCTGCAAACGCACCTCAAACGCAAGGAGTCCCATGGATCTTATCGCCCAGCTCGCCCGCGAGCTCAACCTTAAGGCTGACAACATCGAGGCAGCCGTCAAGCTCATCGACGAGGGCAGCACCATCCCCTTTATCTCGCGCTACCGCAAGGAAGCCACGGGCGGCATGGATGACGTCGCCCTGCGTGCACTCGACGAGCGCCTGTCCTACCTGCGCAATCTTGAGCAGCGCAAAGAGGATGTCATTCTGCTCATCGACGCCCAGGGCAAGCTCACGCCCGAGCTCGAGCAGCAGATTCGCGAGGCCACGCAGCTTCAGCGCGTCGAGGACCTTTACAAGCCCTACCGCAAAAAGCGTATGACTCGCGCGCAGAAGGCCCGCGAGGCCGGCCTGGAGCCGCTCGCCAACATGATCATCATGCAGGCCTCGGCCAAGGGCAGCTCACTCGACGCCGCCGCGGCATACGTCAACGAGGAGGCCGGCTTCGACACGCCCGAGAAGGCGCTCGCGGGTGCGGCCGACATCGTTGCCGAGACGGTGGCCGAGGACCCCGAGAACGTCGCCGACCTGCGCGCCTTTACGCAAAACACCGCCGACATCGTCGTCGAGGCCACCGACCCCGCGGAGAAGACCCCCTACGAGCCGTACTACAGCTATGATGAGCCGCTGCGCCGTATACCCAACCACCGCGTGCTGGCTATCGACCGCGGCGAGCGCGAGGGCAAGCTTCGCGTGCGCGTGAACGTCGACGGCGCCGCCGCCACGGCTCGCCTCGGCAGCCGTTGGCCCCGTCGCCAGGGCGTGTTTGCATCCATCTTCGACGCCGCCATCGCTGATGGTTACAAGCGCCTCATGGCCCCCTCGCTGGAGCGCGAGGCCCGCGCCAAACTCACCGTTCGCGCGCAGACCGAGGCCATCAACGTCTTTGCCAAGAATCTTGAGGGCCTGCTCTCGGCACGCCCTGTGCGCGGCGCCCGCGTGCTCGCGCTCGACCCGGGCTACCGCACCGGCTGCAAGGTCGCCGTCATGGACGAGACCGGCAAGCTGCTCGACCACGGCGTGGTCTACCCCACCAAGCCGCGCCACGACGTCGCCGGCACCAAGCGTGAGCTCGCCCGCCTCGTCAAGAAGGACGGCGTCAACACTATCGTCATCGGCAACGGCACCGCCAGCCGCGAGACCGAAGAAGCCGTCTCGGAGTTCATTGCCGAGCAGGCGCCCGGGTTGCGCTACACCATCGTCAACGAGGCCGGCGCATCTGTGTACTCCGCCTCCGAGCTCGCCAGCCAGGAATATCCCGACCTGGACGTCACCGTGCGCGGCGCCATGAGCCTAGGCCGCCGCCTGCAAGACCCGCTGGCAGAGCTCGTCAAGATTCCGCCCCAGTCCATCGGCGTCGGCCAGTACCAGCACGACCTTGACCAGGCCGAGCTTTCGCGCACCCTGGGCCACGTGGTGGAGGACGTCGTCAACCGCGTGGGCGTCGACGTGAATACCGCGAGCGCGAGCCTACTGGGATATGTATCGGGCATCACGCCGAGCGTGGCCAAAAACATCGTGGCCTACCGCGAGGAAAACGGCGCCTTTACCGATCGCCGCCAGCTCAAGAAGGTCCCCAAGCTGGGACCCAAGGCATACCTCAACGCCGCGGGCTTTTTGCGCATCAGCGGTGGCAAGAACCCGCTCGATGCGACAAGCGTCCACCCCGAAAGCTACGAGGTGGCCACATCCGTCTTGGAGCGCGCGGGCGTTAAAGCCAGCGAACTCAGCCACGGCGGCGTGCCCGACATTGAGCGCCGCCTGGGCAGCATATCGACACTGGCAAGTGACCTGGGCTGTGGCACCCTGACGCTCATCGACATTGTCAACGAGCTCAAGAAGCCCGGTCGCGACCCGCGCGACGATGCGCCCGAGGTGGTCTTTAGCCGCTCGGCGCTTTCCATCGACGACCTGGAACCCGGCATGGAGCTCAAGGGGACGGTGCGCAACGTCGTCGACTTTGGCGCGTTCGTCGACGTGGGCGTGCACCAGGACGGCCTCGTGCATATCTCCAAGCTGGCCAATCGCTTTGTCAAGCACCCGAGCGACGTGGTGCGCGTCGGCGACACGGTCAAGGTGTGGGTAGAAAAGGTCGATCGCGACCGCAAAAAGATCTCCCTCACCATGGTACAGGGCAAGTAAACCGCCAAAGCAAAGGTACCCCCTGTAGCGATGTGCAAAATCGCGAGTATTCTGCAAATTCCACCGTTCCGGATGCCCCTCAGAGACGAAAAAGCAAAAAACAGCCCCCGTTATAGCGTCGTCAGAGCCAAAACGGGGGCCGTTCCATGCTTCGGTTAACTGATAAAGACCTTTACCTTGCTGAATACTCTCAATTTTGCACGGCGCAGGCGGGGGTACCTTTGCCCACGGAAGGATATGGAAGCCAAGCGCCAACTTGCTGGCAAGCTCGTACCGGCAGCCCCGGCCTTTCCTTTGCCTAGCGCGACCCTCGCGGAGCGCGTGAGCGATAGGGAAAGGAAAGGCCGGAGCGAACAGCCCACGGTACAGTCGGTGTTCGCGCTACGGCAGGATATGGAAACCGAGCGCCGCGATATCCTTGGCAAAGCCGCGCACGGTGTCGAGCGAGACCTCGTACGGGTCGCGACCAATGTTCTTGCGCTTGGCCAGGATGCTGTTGGGCACCGTGATGATCTGGCAACCGCAGGCCTCGGCCTGGTAAATGTTGATGAGCTCGCGCGTGGACGCCCACAGGACCTCGCAGTTGGGCTTTGCGGCGGCCTTCTTGACCGACTCCGTCATAAACGGAATGGGGTCGACGCCGGTATCGGCGATGCGGCCGGCAAAGAGCGAGATGATGGACGGCGTCTCGGCGTCGACGGCCTCGACCATCTCATCAACCTGCGTAGGCGTAAAGATGGTGGTGACGTTGACCTTGATGCCGTCGGCCGAAAGCTTGCGCACCAGCTCGGCGGTGGACTCGCCCTTGGTGGTCACGCACGGAATCTTGACGTAGACGTTCTCGGCCCAGGTAGCGATCTCGCGCGCCTCGACCTCCATGGTCTCGACGTCGTCGGCAAAGACCTCAAACGAGACGGACACATCGGTGATGTGGGCCAGGACCTCCTTGGCAAACGCGCGGTAATCCGTCACGCCGCCCTTCTTCAT
>CABSNA010000059.1 GCA_902478865.1 uncultured Collinsella sp. | reverse complement strand
TTTTTGGGCGACAAGATCATGCTCATCATTTTTGGCGGCGTGGTCTCGGGTCTGGGCGCTGCCATCGCGCTCAAGTCCGGCGCATCCACCGGCGGCACTGACTTTATCGCGCTGTGGGTCTCCAACCACACGGGCAAGACTATCTGGGGCGTCATCTTTGGTTTCAACTGCTTTATCCTGGCGATCTTTGGCTTTATGTTTGGCTGGGACAAGGCGGCGTACTCCATCGTGTTCCAGTTTATTTCGACCAAGACCATCGACAGTTTCTATCGTCGCTACGACCGCGTGACGCTGCAGATCACGACGCGCAAGGCAGACGAGGTCATGACCGCCTATGTTGACCATTTTCAGCACGGCATTAGCTGCGCCGAGGTCATCGGCGGATACAGCCGCGAAAAGATGTACCTGCTGCATGCCGTTGTCTCGACCTACGAGAGCCAGGACATTATCAAGCTGGTGTGCGACGTTGATCCAGACGCCGTGATCAACGTATTCCACACGCTCAACTTTGTGGGCGGCTGGTGGGGTGGTCATGTCGACGAGCCCATGCCCACGGCCGTACCCGATCCCGACAAGCCCGCACGTATGGCCAGCAGGCGGGCGCACCTCTGCGAGCAGGACAGCCTGCAGCAGGATGACGGGAAGTAGGGTTTTGGCATTTTGCCGGCCAAGCGTAGTCCATCCGAATGAGACCCTCGAAAGCCTCGTTGCTTTCGAGGGTCTCTCGTTTGCCCAGATAAAACCTACCAAAATGAAGCTGTCGCTTTTTGGTAGGGAGGGTGTATCGTTTTATCAATATGAGGTAACATGAAACTAGACGTTATATACGTATTAGTTATTTCGATATTTCGATAAGAGTGATTAGATATGCCTGCGCCCAAAAATGCACCGCTTTACCAGCAGATTTACGACGAAATCAAGGATGCGATCGAGAAAGGTGTTTATGCACCCAAGGAGCGTATCCCGTCCGAGCTTGAGCTAGCCGAGCAGTACGACGTGAGCCGCATTACGGTGCGCCGCGCCGTCGAGGAGCTGTGCTCCGATGGCTACCTGGTTAAGCAGCAGGGCCGTGGCACCTTTGTCTCCACGCCGCACATCAATCGCCAGTTTCACGCCTCGACGTTGCAGACGTTTACCGCGCTGTGTGCCGGCAATGGCATGAAGGCCGGTGCGCACGTGATCGATCGCCAGATTGTGCCGGCGCGCCAAAACGAGATGGAGTTCTTTGGCCTGCAGAAGGATGCGCTGCTGCTGCATATCAAGCGCGTGCGTACGGCCGACGGCGAGCCCATCTTTGAGGAGAACATCCTTGTGCCGTTTGATGCCTACCGCGAGCTGTTGACGGCCGATCTTGAGGACAAGTCGATTTTTGCCGAGGTCGAGCGTGTTGGCGGAATCCCGATTGTCTCGGTTGGCTACCGCACGGTCGAGGCCGTTCGTGCCAATACCGAGCAGGCGGCCGAGTTGGGCATTGCTCCGCACGATCCGCTGCTCAACCTGCGTGCCAGCTTTACCGGTCCCAATGGAGAGCCGGTCCTGATGGGTAAGCAGTACTACGTGGGATCGCGCTACGTTATGGTCATGTAGCTCTAGTTGCGCGGTTTTCCAAACCGCGCAACGGCTCGACGCTGCGCCTTTGGTTACGCGGTTTTACCAAACCGCGTAACGGGCCGACGCTGCAAGCCCGCCAGAGCGGCAATCTGCCTTTCAACTTCGGCGGCATGATCAGAAGATCAATGCCGCCTCGTTTCAAGGCACCTTGCTCGCTCTGGCGGGCTTTCGCTCATATGACCCAATCCGCTGTCAAGAGCCACAATGGCCCCGCCGACCGCTTGCAATCGGTCGGCGGGGCCTGCCGTTAACCCGTCCCGGTCCGCCCCCGGCATGTCATCGACGCCTTCGGCTCAGTCTCATATCCGCGGATACCGTTCTGCCGGCCCGCACTCCATTCCTTCGGCGGGGTTCCCCAAGTCTGTCGAGGCGCATGCGGAGGGCTCCGCGCGCACAGCGAAATAGGGGGTATCCCCGAAGGCCGCCCGGCTCGCCGGGACGGGGGCCATGTCTATTCCGCGCCCTCCCGGCACATCATGCCGAGGGCCCAAAGCCACCTCACGAGCTCGGCCGCGGTGGCCGCGTTGGCCTTCGCCGCGGGCATGCCGCGGGCGAGCATCTCCTCGCGCCGCCGCAGGAGCCGCTCGGACCCCTTCCTCCCGTGCATCCTTATCTCGAGGGGCACGCCCGTGTCCCTCGGCATGAGCTTCGGCTGGTGCCGTGCCGCGGCGTAGCACCATGAGCCCTCAACGGCCAGCTTCCTCACGAGCGCGTTGCCCGCACCGCTGATGCCTCCGAGCCGCACGGAGTCGCCACTCGACCTCTGACTCGGCGCGAGGCCGAAATGGGCCGTGACCTGCCTTCCGGAACGGAACCTCGTGAAGTCGCCGACCTCGGCCGAGAAGGCTGCGGCCAGCGCGAAGGCGCAGCCCTTGATCGACTGGAGGGCGGCCACCTCCGCGGCGATCGGGCTGGCATCCACGGCGGCCCTGTACTCGGAGAGCGGGTCCGCCCGGGCCTCCGCCGCGGCCTCGACCTCGTTCCTCAGGGCGGCGAGCGCCCGAACCCCGCCATCGTCCTCCGGCCTGGCCTTGTCGAGCCACCTCAGGAAGTCGTAGGTCCAGTACTTCCTCGGGTTGCCGGCGGGCGTGGTGCCGCCGTAGACGAACCCCCGCTTTGCGAGGAAGGCGAGCAGCCGCTGCTTGGCGGTCGCCAGGCGCGCGGTCGCCCCGTCGTAGGCGCCGGCGAGGTCCCTGATGCCCTCGACCTCGGGGGAGGGGATCCATACGGGGGAGATGTCGCGGGCGAGTATCGCCTTGGCCATCCTGGCGGCGTCGTTCCTGTCGTTCTTGGAGGCCGAGTCGGCGGCCGACCTGGGGATCTTCGAGACCGCGGCGACGACGCACTCGACGCCGAGCCCGGCGAGCTCCCTTTGCGGGGCGAAGCCGAGGTAGCCGCTCTCGTAGGCCGCGAGCGACGGCCCGGGGAACCCATCCATCCACCCGGCGATCTCGCCCCAGGGGTTGCCGGGGAACCTCCTCGTCACGGCCTCGCCGGTGTCCGCGTCGAGGGCGCAGACGGTGGTCGACCTCAGGTGGACGTCCATCCCGAACGCGGTAGAATACTTTGGCATGGGAGCCTCCCAACCTCGTTGCGGCGCGGCTGCGCCTATGGCACTTCAACATCATTGTCGCAGCCCCGACCCGCGGTCACGAGCGGGGGCTCCTATCTTTTTAGTGCCCTCGGATTGGGTCATAGTGTCTGTCGTTGCCAAAACATCGGCGTTGCCGGGCCGGCACTTGGGGACGTTCCTTTTCTGTCGGCACCTGGGGACACTCCTTAGTCGTTGGGGGCGTTCTTAAACGACTGGTCATTCAAGAAGGTTCCCAACGACCACCCGCAGAATGGCGTGGATAATCTCCCATTTTTGGCTTGGTGACGGGTTCAAAGTGGGAGATTATCCACGCTCATCCGGAAAGTGTCCAAAAATCCACGCTCATTCGCCTTGGATTGCGTTGCCCGTGGCCGGCAGCCGCGCGGCACCGGTCCGCGTGGCGGCGTATAATCGGCGGCAGATGACTTGGACGTTAGGAAACCATGACCGATAACATGCAGCAGATGGCGCTCGACACGCTCGGCGCCTATTTTGGCTACACCTCGTTTCGCCCGGGACAGGACCGCATGGTCGATGCGATTCTTGCCGGTCGCGATGCGCTGGGTGTTATGCCCACGGGCGCCGGAAAGTCCATTTGCTACCAGGTGCCCGCGCTCATGCTGCCCGGCATCACCTTTGTGGTGAGTCCGTTGCTGTCGCTTATGGAGGACCAGACCCGCGCACTGCTCGCGGCGGGTGCGCGCCCCAGCTATCTCAACTCCAGCCTTACGCCGGCTCAGCAAAATACCGTGCTCAAGCGTGCTCGTGAGGGGCGCTACCAGCTTATGTACGTGGCGCCCGAGCGTCTGCTCGAGCCGCGCTTTTTAGCCTTTGCGCAGGAGGCCGCGGCGGACGGCGGCATTGGCGTGCCGCTCGTGGCCATTGACGAGGCCCACTGCGTGAGCCAATGGGGCCAGGATTTTCGCCCCGCCTACCTGCAGATTCGCGAGTTCATCGATTCCCTGCCGCAGCGTCCCATCGTGGCGGCCTTTACCGCTACGGCAACCGAGCGCGTGCGCGCGGACATTCAGCAGATGCTCGGTCTGCAAAATCCCGCGACGGTGGTGACGGGCTTCGATCGCAAGAACCTCTACTTTGGCTGCGAGGAGATGGGCGACAAGGCCAAGGCCGCGTGGGTGCGCGACTATGTGATCGCGCATTCGAGCGAGAGCGGTATCGTGTATTGCTCGACCCGCAAGACGGTCGATGCGCTGGCGGGCGAGCTTGCCGAGGCGCTGGGCCCCAGCGGCATTCGCGTTGGCCGCTACCATGCCGGCATGGGCAACGACGCCCGCCGCCAAAGCCAGCGCGCCTTTATCGATGACGATATCCAGGTGATGGTTGCCACCAACGCCTTTGGCATGGGCATTGACAAGCCCAACGTGCGCTACGTGATCCACAACAACGTGCCCGAGAGCATCGAGGCCTACTACCAGGAGGCGGGCCGCGCCGGCCGCGATGGCGATCCGGCCAGCTGCTACCTGTTGTGGAACGGCAACGATTTTCGCATGCGTCGTTTTCTGATCGACCGCGGCGATGCTGCCGATGAGGCGCTCGACGACGAGCAGCGCGCGTGGGCGCTCCAGAATCGATATCGTCTGCTCAGCCAGATGGAGGGCTACTGCAATACCACCGGCTGCCTGCGCGAATACATGCTGCGCTACTTTGGCGACGAGTCCGCGGCCGAGCATGCTGCTTCGGCCGGTACGGGCGGCACCGCCATGGACGAGGCCGACGGCTGCGGCAACTGCAGCAACTGCCTCACGCAGTTCGAGGTCGAGGACGTCACCGATATGGCCCGCGCCGCTGTGCGCTACGTGGCCGCGCGACCCATGCGCTTTGGCAAGTCGCTCATCGCCGACGTGCTCCACGGCGGCAACACCGAGCGCATTCGCCAGATACATCTGGACGAGGACCGCGGCTACGGTGAGCTGTCGAGCGAATCGGTCGGGCGCATCAAGGACATCATCGGCCAGCTGTGCGGCCGCGGTTACCTGGCCACCTCGCAGGGGCAGTACCCGGTCGTGGGGCTGGGCCCGCGCGCCGGCGAGGTCGAGGACGAAGCGTTCGCCTTTACCGTTAAGCGTCGCGCGTCCAAGCGCAAGGCCTCGGCTCGCGCCCGCCGTGCGGTGGATCTGCTGCGCGAGGAGGCCGAGCTGGATCAGCGCCCGCGCGTGGGTGACGATGCCGAGCTGTTCGAGCGCCTGCGTGCCCTGCGCAAGGAGATTTCGACCGAGCTGGAGATGGCGCCGTACATGGTCTTCTCCGACAAGGCTCTGCGCGGCCTGTGCCGCCTACGCCCGCAGACGCGCGACGAGCTTATCCAGGTCAACGGCATCGGCGAGAAAAAGGCCGATGCCTTTGGCGAGCAGTTTATGGCGGCGATTGAAGAGTTTGAGTCCGAGCATGCACGGAATGGAGCATAACGATGACATCCGACGATAAAACCGAGCGCACTGAGGTGTCCGCCGTGCCGCTGTACCAGCAGGTTATGGACGACCTAAAGGGCGAGATCGCGCGCGGCGTGTACGCATCCGGCTCGCGCATTCCTTCCGAGATGGAGCTCGCGAAGTCTTACGGCGTGGGGCGCGTCACCGTGCGCCGCGCCGTCGAGGAACTGTCGCGCGCGGGGTATCTCAACCGCCAGCAGGGGAGGGGCACGTTTGTGTGTGCGCCCAAGCTCAAGCGCAAGATTGTCCAGAAGGGCGACGTTCAGAGCTTTTCCGAGGGCTGCGCTGCCAACGACATGGTGGCCGGAGCGCGCCTGGTGTCGCGCACGGTGGTTGCGGCGACGCGCGAGGACGCGGCGTTTTTTGGGGTGGAACCCGGCTGCGAGCTCATCGTTGTCGAGCGCGTGCGTACGGCAGATGGCGTGCCCGTCATGCTCGAGAACAACGCCTTTGTGCTGGCCGATCATCCCTATCTGCAGACGCTTGCCGACAAGGACCTCACGGACAATTCCATCTTTGCGCTCGTTGCCGAGCATTCGGGCCGTGCGCCGCTCAAGTCCGACCCCTGTACGGTGGAGATTGCGCTTGCCGATGCTCAGGTGGCCCCGCTGCTGGAGGTGCCGGTCGGCGAGCCGCTGTTTTATATGGAGGCGTACTTTACGGATGCGGACGGGCGGCCCTTGCTGCTCGGACGCCAAAAGATCGTGGGCTCGCGCTACGTGTTCGACATCTAACGTCCACAGATAGAACAATATAGAACAAGTTTGGTGAAATGACTTCACGGGCGTCGTCGTGCGTGCTATAAATAGGACAACATAGAACGACTGCAGGTACGAGCTGCAGTCGTTCAAAACCGCCACACAAGAAGGGGCATCACCATGAACGCACACGATCTGATTCAGGAAATCATCGAGCGCAAGGGCAAGATCGAGAATGTCTTTTGGATCGCTTGTGGCGGTTCGATGATCGATCTGATGCCGGCCAACGAGCTGCTCAAGCGCGAGGCCACCACGTTTGCCTCGACGGTCTACACGGCACGCGAGTTTTGCCTGATGGCTCCCAAGAGTCTTGGCGAGAAGTCGCTCGTCATCGCCTGCAGCCACAGCGGCAACACGCAGGAGGTCGTCGACGGCTGCGAGATGGCGCTGGCTGCCGGCGCCGAGGTCGTGGCCATGACCGACTGCGAGGGCTCCAAGATCGATAACGGCAAGTGGACCACCTGGGTCTATCCGTGGGGCGAGGGCGTGCCGCAGGCCGAGGTTCCGCAGGGCATCGGCGTCCTGATGGCTGCCG
Source organism: uncultured Collinsella sp. (assembly GCA_902478865.1). Lineage (GTDB taxonomy): Bacteria > Actinomycetota > Coriobacteriia > Coriobacteriales > Coriobacteriaceae > Collinsella. The sequence goes on along the minus strand of CABSNA010000059.1, from coordinate 880 downwards.
AGCTGCTTGACCAGCAGGAGGGTTACGAGGCACTCGCCGACATGTACGCCGGCCTTAAGCAGATGGATGCGCTGCTGCCCGCTGCCCGTGAGAAGGTCAATGCCGAGCTGGGCGATCGCTTTGCCGAGCTCTGCCAGCAGCATAAGTTCTTCTACATCCTGGGATCCGGCCCCAACTTTAGCCAGACCTACGCCATGGCGATCTGCTCGCTCATGGAGATGCAATGGCAGCACTGCTGCTACATCCACTCCGGCGAGTATTTCCACGGCCCGTTCGAGGCCACCGAGCCCGGCGTGTTCTACTTTGTGCAGCTCGGATCTGGCGAGTGCCGTCCTATGGAGGAGCGCGCTCTTGCGTTCCTCAACACGCACACCGATACGATTATGGTGCTCGATGCGCTTGAGTACGGCGTGGGCGAGGTGCCCGCCAGCGTGCGTTCGTTCCTGGAGCCGATCTTCTTCTACGCGATGAGCTGCGAGCTGCGCGCCGCCCGCGGCAAGGTGTTCGACCACGGCCCCGAGATTCGTCGCTACATGGGCATCGAGCAATACTAGGTAACGGGAAAAGTATTCACCTTCGATTCGCAAGCGTGTCGTGTGAGTCAAAAAGCGGGCCGCGCCGGGGATTTCCGACGCAGCCCGCTTGGTATTGTGCTTAGATTCACGAGGTGTCGCGGCAACCGACGCTTACTTGGCGTCGTAGGCCTCGGTATCCCACCAATCGAGCTGGGCGATGTTGTCGCGGATGTGCTGGCAGCTCTTGTGGAAGCCCTCGAGCTCGTGCTCGGAAAGGTCCAGCGTGTAGACCTCCTCGACGCCCTCGGCGCCGATCACGCACGGCAGGGAGGTAAAGATACCCTCCTCGCCATACTGGCCGGTCA
>CABSNA010000058.1 GCA_902478865.1 uncultured Collinsella sp. | reverse complement strand
TCACGCGGTCGTCGGTGAGCTTCATAAGCGTGGCGATATATGCCTGATCGGGCACGTCGTTCCAGCTCATGAGAGCTGCAAGCACCGCGGGATGGTCGGCCGAGGGCACATCGCGGAAGTACTCGTCCTGGAAGAGCGGCTTGGGCCTGGGCCTGCGCAGCTTAAGCATCACGATCACACCGGTATAGGCAACCGCCACGACAACACACGCCACGGCAATCGCGCCGGCAACCGCACGCGCGTGCTCACGGCGAGCGTTGGCCTCGTCGGCCCATTCCTTCTCTTCGCTCAGAATCGTCGACATGCGCTTTTCGCCCGAGACGGCAAGCTGCGGCACCCAGTCGCTGGGGAAGGCGATGCGTGCCTCGGCGAATTCGCCCTCATGCACACAGGGAATGGTATAGGTGACCATGGGCTCGTCCGCATCGAGCGACACGTCGCCCGTCAGCGGGCCGTGGCCCCATGCGCGGAAGTTATCGCCCTTGACGGCAGCCGTCCCGGCAGCGGCATTTGCAAAGTAGACTTCCATCTCGACGTCATCGGAGTCCGCCGACCAGCCGTCGCCGACGAATTTCCAGTAAAGCTCGGCGGTATCGGCCCAGTTCATAACCGCACCGGTCATGGTGTAGCTCACGTAATAGATCGCGCTGTCGCCGCTCTCGTGGGGGCTGAACACCTTAATCCTTACGCCGTCACCGGCCTGCTCGACCGTGTAGACGCCAGAATCGCCCTTGTTCGCGCTATCGACTTTGTTAAACGCGGTGTCCTCTTCCTCGACACTCAGCACGTCAACGCCCGCCGTGCCGCCCTGCTGGTTGGTGCCCGTATTGATCTCCCAAAACACGCCGTTGATGTCGTCGTCGAAATCAAACTGGCGTCCCTCGACAACGGTCAGCGATCCATCGGCCTCGACCGTGGCACCGATATAGGTTTGGGTCATGGAGTAGCCGTCGGCGTGCGCGGCGGCAGGCAGCAGCAACAACGCAAGCGCAACGAGCGCGCAGACGGAAGCGAATCGCGCAAACAGGCGGCGCTGCCGGCTGACTTTGGCGGCGAGGGTGTTCATAGGCACATCCTTTGTCTGTGATACCAGTAACGCCATTGTCCCACGTTTACGGGCGCACATGACGAACATCTAGGCCAGCGGAGTATCAAACGGGACGAAAGTCACGCCCGCCGCCGGCACCTGGGGACGTTCCTTATCTGCCGGCAATCTGGGGCACTCCTTGGCATAGCCCGCTCCGGCAATAGATACCACTTCATAGCTCCATCACAGGTGTAGCGGCTTTGTGTGGGCGCGGCATGCGCTGATTGAGCCGCCAGTTGAGGGGCATAAAGCAGTTGAGCGAAAACGGTTTGCCCCTTTGCCGTCCGCTCGAGGATCATGTCCCCCTTTTCCGCGGAAACCCCGGCAGTTGCGAAGAGCTGCCGGGGTTTCTGTCGTTTGTGAGGCTAAGTCGGTACGCAGCGATCGAGACCTTGAGCCGCAAACCCACCGTGCGCAATGCGCACCGCCGCCAACTTGTGAGCGCGGCAACGCCTTCCCTGCCAAGCCCCGCGCTATACTCGTCCGCATGGATATCAAAGCACGCAACATAGCAACGCCCGCCGCGGACGCGCCAGCGACGGCAGTGCCCACCCCCGTCGTGGGCCGCTTTGCCCCGTCGCCCTCGGGCCGCATGCACTTGGGCAACGTGTTCAGCTGCCTGTGCGCATGGCTTTCGGCCCGCAGCCAGGACGGCAGCATCGTGTTACGCATTGAGGACCTGGACGATCGCTGCAAGCGCCCGGAATTTGCCGCCCAATTGATTGACGACCTGGCCTGGCTAGGGCTGGAGTGGGACGAAGGCCCCTACTACCAGCACGACCGCCTGGACCTGTACGAGAGCGCCTTGCGCCGGCTGAAAGACGCCGGCCTCACCTATCCCTGCTTTTGCACACGCGCCGAGCTCCACGCCGCGAGTGCACCGCACGCGAGCGACGGCACGCCCATCTACCGTGGTGTCTGCCGAAGTCTTTCGGCCGAGGAGGTGGCCCGCCGCAGCGCCCTGCGCGCCCCGGCCACACGTCTGTGCGTGCCCACCGTCGACGACCTCGCAGACGACGTGATCGAATTTGTGGACCGCACGTACGGGGCCCAATGCGAGGCGCTCGCCACCGAGTGCGGCGACTTTTTGGTCCGCCGCAGCGACGGCGTGTTTGCCTATCAGCTAGCCGTGGTGGTCGACGACGCCGCCATGGGTATTACCGAGATCGTACGCGGATGCGACCTGCTTGGCTCCACGCCCCGCCAAATCTACCTACAGCATCTGCTGGGACTGCCCACGCCGCACTACGCACATATTCCGCTGCTCATGGCACCGGACGGCCGCCGCCTTTCCAAACGAGACCGCGATCTGGACCTGGGCGAACTCCGCGCCCGCTTTGGCACGCCCGAAGCGCTGCTGGGCTGGCTCGCCGGGCAAACGGGCATCGCGCCGGACACCACGCCGCGCTCTGCCGAGCGGCTGGTCGAGCACTTTAGCTGGGACGTCATCCGCGCGCACCGAGAGAACATCACTGTAACGGCCGAGTAGCCAAATACGCCCCACCCCTACGCAACATCCCAAGGCTGGAGTTCGTCGCCCAGGCGAACGATGCAGTCGTAGAGCACGGTATGGCGCTCGGTCGGGTTGGCATCCCGATGAAAATGCCCGTAGTACCAGCGCTTGTAGTCCAAGCGGTCTTCCAACTCGTCAAAAAATGCCGTAAGTCGATCGACGGCAGGGCAATTCCAGCCGGGCGCCGGATAGAGCGTGGGCGAAAGCATGCGCGTAGAGCAGGTGTGGGTGACCACGTAGTCGACCTTCCAGCCCACGCTGTCAAGCTTCGTCCGTGCCTCCTCAAAGTTGCGCTCGTCCGGCAACTCCTGCGGCCACCAGCTGGAATACGGAATGCGGTATTCCTTGTCCACGCTCGTGGCGCCGCCCATGGTAAAGACCGTTGAGCCGTCGAGTTCAAAAACCTCGCCGCGCGTCAGGCGCCGTATGGGCGAGGTGTCCGACAGGCGCTGTGTCAGTCCGCCGTGCCACAACTCCATGGGTCGCTCCGCCCAGTGGGCGAAACGTTCGTGGTTGCCGTCGACGAACAGCACGGTATAGGGGCGCGACTCCAGCCAAGCGATGTCGGCGCACTCCTCGGCAGAGAAATCCCACGGAAAGCCAAAGTCGCCGGCAATGATGAGATAGTCGTCGCTCGTCAGGCTTTCCCCAAGATCCCAATCGCGCAGCTTTTGCATGTCGAGGCCGCCGTGAATATCGCCCGTCACATAGACCGTCATCGGACCACCACTTCCCTCTTATAGGCTTCGAGGTCGCGCTCGACCTGTTCATCGTCCGTGACGTTGACCCACCACGGCCACTTAACGCAACACACCGGCTCCTCAACCTGCGCAAACCACGACTTGAGCTCCTCTAGGCTCACCGGGGCGTAGCCGTTGGCATCCACGCCCACGTCATAGCGCAGCAGCCCCTGCCGAAGGTTGAACTTGTTGTACGCGCCGCCGCAGCTGTGGATATGCCCGTGAAGATGCCAGCCGCCGTGCGACATGCCCTGCCAGTCGACCATGGGATAGTGGCTCAGCACGATTTTTTGACGGTCGATCTTAAGCACGCAAATGGGCGGCTCGACGATAAAAGCATCCGCCACCGCAGGCTGCGTCCAGTCTTTGTCGTGGTTGCCGGGCAGCAGGTGGACGCGCTTGCAGACAATGCTTTTGCGCAGCTCGTAGGCATCTTGGACCGTCATCTTAAAGCTAAAGTCGCCCAAGATGTAGAGCTCGTCATCCGCAGCGACCTTGCTGTTAATGTTGGCGACCATGGCGTCGTTCATCTGCGCAACAGTCGACCAGGGTCTACCGCAGAGCCGCAACATGTTCTCGTGCCCAAAATGGGTATCGCTAGTAAACCAGATCATGGGGATCTCCTAACGCTCTTGCTCGGAATAGCCGCTCGTCGTCTCACCAAATCCGTCGGTACACCGCACTTCGATTGGCACGATATCTTGATAGATAAGGCGATGCCTGTCATCGCGCCATTCATCGTCATGGTAATGGCCAAAGAACCAAGTGCGGTAGTCGAGTCGCCCGTCGAGCTCGCCCAAAAAGGCCTGCAGCGAATCATCGTAGAACTCGCGATTGCACTCCATGCACAGCTCGTCCGCCAAATCGACCGGCGCCTCGTGAGTCACAACATAGTCGACCTTCCAGCCCACGCGATCGAGCGAGGCGCGGCAATGGTTCATCTCGCCCTCACTCGGCATTTCCTCGGGCCACCAAGTCTTCCCCTCCTGGCGCCACTGTCTGTCATGGCTCGCGGCGCCGCCCATGGCGAGCACCGTGCTCCCCGCGATGTCGAACACCTCGCCGCGCATCAGATGCAGCACGTGCGGGCGAGCCTCGTGAACGAGACCCCCATTCCACTCGCGCATCGGCAACCCCGCCAGCAGATGGTGGTTCTCGTGATTACCGTCGACAAAACATGTGGTCCAAGGCTTGGACTCAAACCAGTCGAGCCAGTATTTGTCGGTGTTCGAGCCGCTCCATATAAAGCCAAAGTCGCCGGCAACGATCACCACGTCATCGCGCGTCAGCATTCGGCCCAATGGCCAAGCGCGCGACGAGAAGCGGCTCGCCCCATACTCGGCAATACCGTGAACGTCTCCGGTAACGAAAATGGACATCAAGCAGCACCTCCGCGCTGTACGGGTCTGGACAAGTCGATGGCAGAAACTGCAGAACGGCCCCGGCATCTGCATCCCTTAGGGCTTACCCCTCGTTCTTCCATCCAAACGGGTCAAGCACCCAAAAAAACAAATCGAGCACGCCGCCGGTCATCATGGCGCCGGCAAGGGCCATGCAAACGTGCAGGGAGCTGGCACTTCGGAGCACGTCGAACGGCCCCAGAACAGCCAGCAGCGCAACCGCTGCGCCGGCGAGACACAACGCGAGGCACGGCCCCGCGTCCTTGACGCACCTCTTTGCGAGATGCTTGGTGTTGCCACTCATCGATATCGAACTCCTTAGAGGGTTGTTGTTCAGGTACGTGCCGTCGCGACAGAGCGGAACGGCAGATTAAGTGTCCCATGTCGTTCGGACACGTTTTTAAACCCGCGCGTCCGCAGGGACCCATGCCCTTGCAAAACAACCCTGAAGAATCTCCTAAACCGCCGACGGGCAACATGCTGAACAGGGAATCTTTCCTCGTTTGAGTGCGGTTGCTAATGGCACGCTTGTTTTAATTGCGTTTTGAGGAAGGCTTTTACATCCCGCAGAGCGGTGATAGATTTTGCCGTTCTTGGTGACGATTACCTTGATTTTTGAAGTATCCACGCTGTAGGGCTTGGCCGGCGTGGCCATCTTTTGACAAACTGGCTCCGGTTCTTGGGGCCTACTTCTCGAAAAACCAGAGTCGCGGAATCGATTGATGTAGCTGTCGAAACATCCATCGAACAGCAGTCCCGTTGCCAAGCCCGCCATGAACCCACAGGCAATCGCAGCTTCTCCTCTAATTTGCATGTGTCCCTCCTCAATCAATCTTGAAGATAAAGGCGGCGCGCACCGTATGGGGCCTCCTTGCTCCCAGCAGCGCGCGCCGAAAACGGTCCGATTCCTTCCGCCCCTAATGAATCAGCTGACGGCGCCTGTCGGACAGGAAGACGCCGGCGGCCACCAGGACCGTTCCGCCGATCACGAAGGTCTCGCCCAGCAGCTCGGACGTATCGCCCGCGGCGGGCATCGCCGTCTGCTGCATCGCAATCTCGGTCTTTGCCACCGAATGTTTGGCCTGGTACGACACCTGGGTGACGGGCTGAGTCTTCTCGCCATTCCCGCGCTCGGCGGCCTCTTGGCGAGCGATCTCGGCGTTGAGCTCGACAATAGCCTGGTCGAGCGCGGCCTTGGCGGCGGTATAGCTGGCAAGCGCCTCCAAGTAGGCAGGTGCCACAGCATCCGTCGCAGCAACGGCAGCGTCGAGCTCAATCTTGGCAGCTGCGGCACGCTCGGCGGCATCATGAGCCGCAGCAATCTTGGCGTTGAGCGTCTCGTCTGCATCGTCAGCGCTGCCGTTGACGATGGCTTCGGCAAGATTAATCCTGCGCAGGCGGGTGACCGCGGCGGCAGAGGCGTCGCAGGCGGCGGCCGCGTCCGTCACGGCATCGTCAGCCTCCGCCACGTCGTACTCGGCTTCGCTCACAGCCATCGCCGCAGCATCGAGTGCGGCAGCGGCAGCGGCTTTGTCCCTAGTAGCCTTGGCAAGTGATGCTGCGGCATTCTTAAGCTGAGAGGCGCGGGCGGCAGCTGCATCGGACTTTGCCTGAGCCGTTGCCGCGGCGGCGTCGGCATCGCTCGCAGCCTGCTGGGCCATATCGAGCTCCGCCTGAGCGGCAACAGCATCGATATCAGCCTGATCTGCATCGCCTTGGGCAACAGCAAGTTCAGCCTCCGCCTCGCGCTGATTGGCACGAGCGTCCTCGAGTGCAGACGACGCCGCACCAAACGCACGCTGAGCAGCAGCGATATCGGCTGAGTATGCCGCCAGCTCATTCTGGGCCGCGGCAAGTGCATCCTGCTTGTCGCCAACACCGGCACGAGCGGCGTCCAGCGCGCGCTTGGCAGCAGTTACCCTTCCCTTAGCGATGTCGAGCTCGCCAGACTTGGCGCCCACGGCATCCTGCGCTGCCGCAACAGCGGCGTTGGCAGCGCCCAAATCGGCGCGGACATCGCTAACGGCACGCGCGGCGGCCTCAGCTGCAGCCTGCTTTTGCTCCACGGCAGCTTGGGCCTCCGAGACCTTGTCGGCCGCGGCATCAACGGCACCGGCAGTGCGCTCAACCTGGGCCTGCTTTGCTACAACAGCTTGCGATGCCGCATTCGCCTTGTTAGCGGCATCGTCGGCAACGCCCTGCGCCGCAGCGAGCTCCCTGCGTGCCGTATCCACGCCCTGCTCAGGATTTGCCAGAGAGTCGCACCACGCGCTCAATGCAGCCTCATACTCAGCAACCGTCATCGGATTGGCGTTATACGGCTTATACCATTGACCAGAATATGCGAATGTCTGCGCCTGCGTGCTCCACCTGTTCATCGTCCCACGCGTGCAAACGCCCATGCCCGTCACGGTGTAATAGGGGTTGATCACGTTGATGTAATGGCCGACGGAGCCCATCGATCCATAGTACTGCAGTACGTAGGCGTCGATCTTGTCCTCGTTTGCCATATAGAAATCGTAAGCGGCCTTTCCCGTAAGGCCCGTCGCGCCCAACGAGGCGGCAGCAGCGTCAAAGTAGGCTTTCTCCTCCGTAACCCACTGCTTAAACGGGTCACTTCCATAATTCCACGCCACGTTTTCACCCACGTTGAACTGCTGGGCATGGGCAACCTTGGTGTCGGAGTAGTTCGCGTCGGCAATGGCAGCCGCCATCATGCTGTACGTCACCTTAAGCTCGCTCAAGCCGACGCTCTTGCGGTACTCGTTGCACGCCTTGAGCCACACAATCGCTTGCTTCATGTTGGTCAGGCTCGTCGCGTCAACCTCCTCGCCCACCTTGGTAAGGCTGGCATATTTGCAGTTGAGAATCATGTCCGCCGCATCGTCGGCACCAACGCTCTTAAAGAACGCGATAGCACCCTGACGGTAGTTTTCCGCCGAGGCGTTCGCCGTAGCCTGGGCAGCGTCAAGCTTGGCCTGCGCCTGAGCCACAGCCTGATCGGCCTGCTGCTTTTGAGCCTTTGCCTGGTCGAGCGCCTTGTCGGCAGCGTTTTTCTCGCTGTCTCTTATACACATCTCCGAGCCCAC